>NZ_JBHVUQ010000232.1:0-10048 GCF_042884105.1 Streptomyces sp. NPDC058157 | reverse complement strand
TCCGGGGCTCCGGGGCTCCGGGGCTCAGTGGCCGGCTCAGAGGGCCGCGAGGTCCAGGCCGGCCTGGGCGGCCGCGGCGTGGACGGTCTGCTCCAGCAGGACCGCGATGGTCATGGGGCCGACACCGCCGGGCACCGGGGTGATCAGGGAGGCGCGGGCGGCGGCGGACTCGAAGTGGACGTCGCCGACGTTGCCCTCGTTGTAGCCGGCGTCCAGGACGACGGCGCCCTCCTTGATGTCCTCGCCCCGGATGAACTCGGCCTTGCCCACGGCGGCGACCAGCACGTCGGCCTGGCGGACGATCGAGGAGAGGTCCTTGGTGCGGGAGTGGCAGTAGGTGACGGTGGCGTTCTGCTCCAGCAGCAGCATCCCGGCGGGCTTGCCCAGGATCGCGCTGCGGCCGACCACGACGGCGTGCTTGCCGGTGAGGTCCACGTCGTACTCGGCGAGCAGGCGCATGATGCCGCCGGGGGTGCAGGAGACGAAGCCGGGCAGGCCGAAGCCCATGGCGGCGAAGGAGTGCATGGTGACCCCGTCGACGTCCTTGCCGGGGGCGATGGCCTCGAAGGCGGCCCGCTCGTCGATGTGGTGCGGGACCGGGTGCTGGAGCAGGATGCCGCTGATCCCGGGGTCCTCCGAGAGGGCCGTGATCGTGGCGACGAGCTCCTCGGTGGTGGTCTCCGCCGGGAGCTCCACGTGGCGGGAGGTGATCCCGGCCTTGGCGCAGCGGTTCTGCTTCATGCGCACGTAGGTGACGGAGGCGGGGTCCTCGCCGACCAGGACGGTGGCCAGGCAGGGGGCGGTGCCGGTGCGCTCGGTGATCTTCGCCGCGAGGGCGGCGGTCTCCTCGGAGATGCGGCGGGCGAGGGCGGTGCCGTCCATGAGCTGGGCGGTGGCCGAGGGGGCAGTCGTCACGGGGTCTCCTGAACGTCGCTGCGGATCGCTGTTCGCGGATCGCGGTTCGCCCAGGCGCGCGGCAGTCGACGTACGGGGAGGTGCGTACGCCGGGCCGCTCCCCGGTGGTGATCCACCCGAACGCCAGTCACGGCCCTGCTCCCACTGTAATCGAACCGTCCACCGGTTTATCCGGTGGATGACCGGGGCCCGGCCTGGGACGATCGAGACATGACGCGCACTTTCGACCATCTCGTCGCCGAGGCGGAATCCGTCTCCGTCGACGGCTGGGACTTCTCCTGGCTCGACGGCCGGGCCACCGAGCAGCGCCCGTCCTGGGGCTACCAGCGGATGCTGGCCGAGCGCCTGTCCCGGGTCCGCTCCGCCCTGGACGTCCAGACCGGGGGCGGTGAGGTGCTCGCCGGGGCGGGGCCGCTGCCGCCGCTGACGGCGGCCACGGAGTCCTGGCCCCCGAACGTGCAGAAGGCCACCCGGCTGCTGCACCCGCTGGGCGCCGTGGTCGTCGCGGACGCCGACGAGCCGCCGCTGCCCTTCGGCGACGGCGCCTTCGAGCTGGTGGCGAGCCGGCACCCGGTGACCATCTGGTGGGACGAGATCGCCCGGGTGCTGGCGCCGGGCGGTACCTACTTCTCGCAGCAGGTCGGCCCGGCCAGCGTCTTCGAGCTCGTCGAGTACTTCCTCGGCCCCCAGCCGGAGGAGGTCCGGCGCGCCCGCCACCCCGACGACGCGGAGGCCGACGCGCGGAAGGCGGGGCTGGAGGTCACCGACCTGCGCTCCGAGCGGCTGCGTACGGAGTTCCACGACATCGGAGCCGTGATCTACTTCTTGAGGAAGGTGATCTGGATGGTTCCCGGCTTCACGGTCGGGCAGTACCGGGACCGGCTGCGCGAGCTCCACGAACGGATCGAGCGCGAGGGTCCGTTCGTCGCGCACACCGCCCGGTTCCTCATCGAGGCCCGCAAGCCGCACTGATGCGGGGGCGTGCGCGCGGGGCCGTTCCGGCGCCGATCCGGCGCGGACGGATCCGCGCCGGATCGGTTGCCCGGCCACAGCGTGGCGCAGGTCACTCAATTCAGCGCGTAACGAATCGACTCGGGCAGGCGATGAACCGACAGGTGTCCTCGCGCGGCCCCGGAATACAGCCCCCCTGGGGACTGTTTCCCGAGTCCGCGCGATGATTCCCGCCCACCCCTTATCTGTTCGCAACGAGAGGCTCCTTGTGTCGCTCAGCCCGTCCCGTACGTTCCCTCCGGAGATCGCCGAATCGGAGGCCCTCGTCGCGCTCGTCGAGCGCGGCCGCGAGCAGGGTCACATCAACGGTGACGATGTGCGCCAGGCCTTCGAGGCCGGCCGCATCCCGGTGGACCAGTGGAAGCGGGTCCTGCGCAGCCTGAACCAGGTCCTGGACGAAGAGGGCGTCGCCCTCCACGTCAGCGCCGCCCCCGCCACGAAGGCTCCTGCCAAGAAGCCCCGCAAGGCAGCCGCCGCCCCGGCCCGCACCGTGACGAAGAAGGCGGCCGCCGCGCCGCGCCCCATCGGTGCGCGCAAGGCCTCGGTCGCCGCCGCCCCGGCCGCCGCCGCGGCGATATCCGCTCCGTCGGCCGGCGCCGCGGAGGAGGTGTCGGCCGAGGCCGCCGCCGAGCCCAAGAAGCGCACGGTCAAGAAGACCGCGGCCAAGAAGGCCACGGCCACCAAGAAGACCGCCGCGAAGAAGACCACCGCCAAGGACGCCGACGACGCCGAGAACCCGGCCGTCGAGGGCGAGGAGTGGGCGGTCGAGGACCTCGCCGACGAGCCCGAGGAAGAGGCTCCCAAGGCCGGCGGCCAGGGCTTCGTGCTGTCCGACGAGGACGAGGACGACGCCCCGGCGCAGACCGTCATGGTGGCCGGCGCCACCGCCGACCCGGTCAAGGACTACCTCAAGCTCATCGGAAAGGTGCCGCTGCTCAACGCCGAGCAGGAGGTCGAGCTCGCCAAGCGCATCGAGGCGGGTCTCTTCTCCGAGTACAAGCTCGAAGAGGAGGAGGACCACAAGCCCGCGTTCAAGCGCGAGCTGGAGATCCTCGTCGAGGACGGCCGCCGCGCCAAGAACCACCTGCTGGAGGCCAACCTCCGCCTCGTGGTCTCCCTGGCCAAGCGCTACACGGGCCGCGGCATGCTCTTCCTGGACCTGATCCAGGAGGGCAACGTCGGCCTGATCCGCGCCGTGGAGAAGTTCGACTACACCAAGGGCTTCAAGTTCTCCACGTACGCGACCTGGTGGATCCGGCAGGCGATCACGCGTGCCATGGCCGACCAGTCCCGCACCATCCGCATCCCCGTGCACATGGTCGAGATCATCAACAAGCTCGCCCGCGTGCAGCGCCAGATGCTCCAGGACCTGGGCCGCGAGCCCACCCCGGAGGAGCTGGGCAAGGAGCTCGACATGACCCCTGAGAAGGTCATCGAGGTCCAGAAGTACGGCCGTGAGCCGATCTCCCTGCACACCCCGCTGGGTGAGGAGGGCGACAGCGAGTTCGGTGACCTCATCGAGGACTCCGAGGCGGTCGTGCCCGCGGACGCGGTGTCCTTCACCTTCCTCCAGGAGCAGCTCCAGTCCATCCTGGGCACGCTCTCGGAGCGCGAGGCGGGCGTGGTCTCCATGCGCTACGGCCTCAACGACGGCCAGCCGAAGACGCTGGACGAGATCGGCCGCGTGTACGGGGTGACCCGTGAGCGCATCCGCCAGATCGAGTCCAAGACCATGTCGAAGCTGCGCCACCCGTCGCGTTCGCAGGTGCTGCGCGACTACCTGGACTGATCCCCGGGGACGCACGAAAGCGGAGGCCCGCGCCGTTCGGCGCGGGCCTCCGCGTCTTCCTCGTCAGCCGTGCCGGTCGGGTCAGGCGGCCGCGCGGCGCTTGCGGGCGGACATCAGGGCGTGGACGAGGACGCCCGCGAAGAGGAACAGGACGCCCTGGTAGACGGCCGCGTACCCGGATCCGGCGACCAGCCACATGGAGAAGGCGAAGGCCACGCCGGCCAGGACGCCGTCACGGACCAGCTGCCCGCGCCGGACCCGCTCCGACCGGCCCGAGGCCAGGAAGTACAGCTGGGCGGCGGTGGAGAGCAGGTAGGGGACGGTCGCCGTGAAGGTGGTGATCAGGACCAGGGCCTCGAAGACCGCCGCGGAGCCCGCGGTGTAGTTGTAGACGGTCAGGGCCGAGGCCAGGACGACCGTGACGAGGACGCCCGCCACCGGGACGCCGCGCTGCTTCTTCTCGAAGACCTTCGGGAAGAGCCCGTCCTTGGCGGCCGCGTACGGGGTCTGCGCGCCGAGCAGCGTCCAGCCGTTGAGGGCGCCGACCATCGAGATCACGGCGGCGCCGGCGACCAGCGTGCCGCCCCAGGTGCCGCCGAACATGGCGTCGACGGCGTCGGTGAAGGGGGCCTCGGAGGAGACCAGCTTCTCGTGGTTCACCAGGCCGAAGACGGCGAGGGTGCCGAGCAGGTAGACGGTGGCCGCGCCGACGGTGCCGAGGACGGTGGCCCGGCCGACGTTGCGGGCCGGGTCGCGGACCTCGCCGGCGCTGACGGCGGCGGACTCGACGCCGATGTAGCTGAACAGCAGGATCGCGGCGGACGCGGAGACCGCGCCGACCGGGCTCTGGCCGGTGGCCTGGAACGGGCCGAGGTTGGCCGGGTCGAAGAAGAACAGCCCGCCGACGGCGACGAGCAGCAGCGGGACCAGCTTGAGGACGGTCGCGACCACCTGGACGGCGCCCACGTAGCGGGTGCCGGCCAGGTTGGAGAGGGCCGGCAGCCACTGGACGGCGAGGGCGGCCAGGCACATCGACCACTTGTGCTCCCCCACCGCCGGGAAGAGCACCGCGAGGTAGCCGACGGAGGCCACCGCGAGGGCGGCGTTCGAGACCCAGGCGGTCATCCAGTAGCTGTACGCGGCGAGGAAGCCGGCGAAGTCGCCGAAGGCGGCGCGTACATAGACGTAGGGGCCGCCGGTCCGCGGGTGGCGCTGGGCGAGGCGGCCGAAGACCAGGGCGAGGGCGATCGCGCCGAGGGTCAGGACGGCGAAGGCCAGCAGGCTGATGGTGCCGAAGGGGGCGACCGAGGCCGGGAGCAGGAAGATCCCGCCGCCGATGACGTTGCCCATGACGAGGCAGATCGCGACGGGGAGGCCGAAGCGGCGGGCGTGGCGGTCGGCCGGGGCGGGTGCCTGTCCGGGCGTGACCGGCGTGGGGGTTCCGGCGGCCCCGGGGGCGGCGCTCTGCTCGGCGGGCGGGGCTGCGGTGCTGGTCATCGGTGGTGCGCCTCGGGGTGTCTCACATGGTGGGCAGGTGAACACATGGTTGACCACCGGGAAGTCGGCGCCAAATCACCGGGTTTCGTCCGGCGCCGCACCCGCTGCGGACGGAAAGGTTCCGCTGGATTCGCCCTCCGGCCGGTGATCCTCCGGCCGGTGGTCGTCCCGGCGTGCCGGGAGGGGGACCTGGGGGCCGTCCGACTCGCGCAGCCAGCGGCGCAGGACCTCGTGCACGGCCTCGGCGCCCACCAGGTCCGGACCGGGCGCCGACAGGGCGGTCGGCCACATCAGGAAGGGGTGCCCCTGCTCCCCGCCCAGGCCGCCGTGCGAGCCGATCTGCTCCTCGAAGGCGTGCACGGTCCCGGTCCGGGGGTCGTACGCCGAGTTGACCATGATGTCGGCGACGTGCGGGAAGGAGTCCGTCCGGCGGACCGCGTCGGCCGCGCCGGGCCCGTACGCGGACAGCAGCTCCTCCGCCGCCCCGGGTACGTCGAGCCGGGCCGAGCTGCCGCCGGGGCCCAGCACCTCCCCGTCGACCAGCAGGAAGCCCACCCCCGGGTGGTCGGCCAGGGTGCGCAGCAGGGCGGGGTGGGCCCGTTCGATCCAGCGGCGGCCGGCCCGGCCCGGCAGGGCGGGGAAGGAGACCAGCCCGAGGTTGCCGGACGCGAGCACCACCGGGTCCGGTCCCGGCCCGGGGCGGGTGTCCTGCGCGTCCTCCTCCACCGGGCGGTGCAGGGCGGCCAGCACCGCCGCCCGGGCCTCGGCCCCGCTGCGGGTGCGGCCGGCCCGGCGCGGGACGGGCAGCCCGCAGCCCGCCCGCACGAGGTCCTCCAGGCCGAGCCCGTAGCGGCCGAGGAAGGTCTCCCCCGGGCTCTGGCCGTGGTCCGACAGCAGGACGAACCGGTACTCGCGCGGGGCGTGCTCGGCGACCCGGGCGATCAGGGCGAGGCTGCGGTCGAGCCGGGCGAGCACCCGGTCGGTGTCCCGGCCGTGGGGGCCGCAGTGGTGGGCGACCTCGTCGTAGGCCACCAGGTCGGCGTAGACGGCCGACCGGCCCGCGAGCAGGTCGCCGATCACCGCCGAGACCACCACGTCCCGTTCGACGACCGTCGCGAAGGCCCTGATCAGCGGGTACAGCCCGCCGCGCGCCACCCGGGGGTGCTCGTCGCGCAGCCGGGAGCGCAGCGACTGGCCGATCTCCCGGGCCGCCTCGGCGACGAAGGACAGCGCGGTGCGGACGGCGTTGGCCGGGTCGGAGAAGTACGCGAAGTAGCCCGCCCGGGAGCGGTTGGCGCGGCCGCGCCGGGCCGCGACCGAGAGCACCAGCGCCAGCTGGTCGGCGCCCCCGCTGAACAGGTTGCCGCGGCTGGCCCCGTCCAGGGTGAGCAGTCCGCCGTCGCGGGTGCGCGCCACGGCCCGGCGCTGGAGTTCGGCGGCGCTGGTGGGCCGGTTGCAGACCATCACCTCGCCGGTGTCCTTCTCGTACCAGCGGAAGGCCGGTACGTCGAAGTTCGTGCCGTGCAGGATGCCGAGCTGGCTGGCGCCGGTCTGGCTGGACCAGTCGGTGCGCCAGGGCATGACCCGGTGGCTGTCCTCCAGCCAGCCGGCGACCGTGGGCATCAGCCCGTCCGCCGCCGCCCGGCGCAGCACCCGGTAGCCGACCCCGTCGAGTTGGAGGAAGACCAGTCCCGGGCCGCCGCCGGGCGGGGGGCCGCGCCGGCGGCGGCGCCGGGCGGCCAGCCGGTACAGCCGGCGCCGGTACGCCTCGTCGTCGCGCACCGCGAGGGCGGTGGAGGTGGCCGAGGCGACGGCGGACATCGCGGCGGCGACGACCACCGCGGTCTCGGGGGCGGCGGCCGCCCCGCGGTCGTCGGGGATCAGGCTGAGGGCCATGAGCAGCAGGGAGCCGTTGAGGAAGAAGACGAGCAGGCCGAGCACCAGGGCGGGCACCAGCAGCAGGGCCCGTACGACGACGGGCCAGACCAGGGCGGTGAGCAGGCCGAAGGCGCCGGCGCCCCAGGCGGCGGTCAGCCCGACCCGGGTGACGCTGTCGCCGTCGGCGGACTGGAGTCGGAAGTCGGGCAGGAGCGCGGCGAGCACGAGCAGGGTGAGCGTGGACACCGCCCACACGAGGAGCACCCGCACCAGCGCCCCGCCCGCGTCCCGCCACCGCCCCATGACGCACCCGCCTCGTGTCTCCCCCGGACCCGTCCGGGGGTGCCCCGGTCCCGCGCCGCGCCCGCGGTCCCCTCGCCAGCGTCGCACAGGGCGGCGCGGGAGGCCGCTCGTCACGGATGGCGCACGGGAGTACGGGGACGGGGCGGGGCGGCGCCCGCGTCTCAGGTGCCGTCGTAGCCGGCGGTCGGCATGGAGAGCCTGCGGTGCACCTCGGCCTTCATGGCGGGGGTGTAGCTGGGCTCGTCGAGTCCGGCCGTCTCCAGCCGGACGCCGCGCCGCGCGCACTCGGCGGTGAACTCCTCGACGGAGCGCAGCGCGCGGGTCAGGACCCTCCGGTTGGGGGCGACGAACAGGTCGACCTGGCCCGCGTCCACGTCGCTCCAGAGTCCGCAGTGATCGGCCCGCAGCCCGTAGAACAGCAGCTGCCGGGTGACCACGTAGCCCTGGGCCGCGGCCCAGCGCGCGCACATGGCGTGCTGACTCCGGGTGTCCACGGCGAAGGGGTCGGCATCGAGGTCTTCGAGCGGGGCCAGGCTGGCGATAGCGGCCACGCGCAGCGCATCCATGGCGCCCGACCCTACTCCGATCCGGGCCCGGGGAGGAGGGGGCTGCGTAGTTCCGCTTCCAGGCGAATGCGGCGGGGAATGCCTAGGCTCGAAGGGGCGAGGGAAAGGGGGTGCGGGGTGCCGGTGGAGATCACCTGGTGGGGGCATGCCACGTGTACGGTGCGGGACTCGGGGGTGCGGGTGCTGACGGACCCGCTGTTCGTGCGGCGGCTGGCCCATCTGCGGCGCCGGCGGGGGGCGGTGCCGCCGCCGGAGGCCGCCGAGGCGGAGGCGGTGCTGGTGTCGCACCTGCACGCCGACCACCTGCACCTGCCGTCGCTGGCCCGGCTGGCGCCCGGCACCCGCCTGGTCGTGCCGCGCGGGGCCCGCCGGGCGGTGCCGGGGCTGGGGCGGCTGGCGCGGACGCGGGGCCTGGTGGTGACGGAGGTCGTCGCGGGCGAGGAGGTCCGGGTCGGGGAGGGCATACGGGTACGGGCGGTGAGCGCCCGGCACGACGGGCGGCGGGTGCCGTTCGGGCCGCAGCGGGTGCGGGCTCTGGGGTACGTGGTCGAGGGCGCCGCCCGGACGTACTTCGCCGGGGACACCGGGCCGTTCGACACCATGGCCGAGGAGACCGGGCCGCTGGACGTGGCCCTGCTGCCGGTGGGCGGCTGGGGGCCGTACCTGGGGCCCGGGCACCTGGACGCGGAGGGGGCGGCGCGGGCGCTGGCGCGGCTGGCGCCGTCGGCCGCGGTTCCGGTGCACTACGGGACGTACTGGCCGATCGGCATGGACGCGGTGCGGCCGCACGAGTTCCACGCGCCGGGCGAGGAGTTCGCCCGGCTGGCGGGGGTGCTCGCGCCGAAGGTGGCGGTACGGGTCCCGGCGCACGGGGAACGGGTGCGGCTGCCGTGACGGGGTGGCTGTCGGGGGCGGCCGAGGTGGCCGGGCGGGTGCCGCCGGAGACCACCCGGCAGGCGGTGGGGTACCCGGCGCTGTTCGTGCTGGTGGCGCTGGGGGCGCTGGTGCCGGTGATCCCGACGGGGGCGCTGGTGAGTTCGGCGGCGGTGGTGGCGTTCCATCAGCGGACCGTGCCGCTGGGGGTGTTGGTGGTGTGCGGGGTCGCGGCGCTGGCGGCCTTCGCCGGGGACGTCGCGCTGTACTGGCTGGGGCGGCGGGGGGTTCGTTCGCGGGGCGGCTCGCGGATGCTGGAGTCCCTGCGCCGGCGGGCCGCGCCGGAGCGGCTGGAGCGGGCGCGGGTGGGGCTGGAGGAGCACGGGGTGCTGGTCCTGGTGCTGTCGCGGCTGGTTCCGGCGGGCCGGATCCCGGTGATGCTGGCCTGCCTGCTGGGCGGGCTGCCGCTGCGGCGGTTCGCCCGGGGGGACGCGCCGGCGTGCCTGGCCTGGGCGGCGACGTACGGGCTGATCGGGATCCTGGGCGGCTCGCTGTTCTCCGAGCCGTGGAAGGGCGTGGCCGCGGCGGTGGCCCTGACGGTGGTGATCAGCGCGGGGCCGGGGGTGTGGCGGCGGCTGGGGGGTGGGCGGCGGCGGGAGGGGTAGGCTCCTGGCCTCCGGACGACAGGGGTGACGCGACCGATGACGGATCAACTCCGCGGTGGGGACGGCCCGGCCGAAGGGGCCGGGCCGGTCGCCCGCCGCGAAGCCGTGGGGGGCGCGGCCGACTCCGTGTGGGAGACGGTGCACGCCCTCGCGGCCCGGTTCGAGGCGGCGGCCGCCGAGCGGGGGGTGGTGGCGCCGCAGAGCCATGTCATCCAAGTGCTGAAGATCGGCGAGGAGTTCGGCGAGGCCGCGCAGGCGGTGATCGGGGCGACCGGGTCGAACCCGCGGAAGGGGCGGTCGCACAGCTGGGAGGACGTGCACGACGAGGTGTGCGACGTCATCATCACGGGGATGGTGGCGCTGGCGCGGATGCGGCCGGACGCGGCGGCGTACTTCGCGGGTCAACTCGCCCTGAAGGCGGGCCGCTTCCTCCCGGGGCCGGCCCCGGTCCCGGAGGACGACGCCTGACCGGGGCCGGCGACGCCGCTGCGCGGGGCGGGGTCCCCTACCCGCCCTTCCACCGTTCCCTGGGGGCTCCGCCCCCAGACCCC
>NZ_JBHVUQ010000231.1:0-10088 GCF_042884105.1 Streptomyces sp. NPDC058157 | reverse complement strand
GTCTGGGACTGGTCCTGTGGGACCGCGGCAGGCTCGCGCAGGAGTGCGGCCTCCCCCACGCCCCACAGCCGGCGGCCGGCTTCGGCGGCATCGCCCTGTCGCACAACGTCCGCTCCGACGCCGAGGTCGACGCCCTGCTCGCGGCGGCGGAGCGGGCGGGCGGGAGGATCACGAAGCCGGCGTCCGTGAACGCGGTCGGCTTCCTCTCCGGCACCTTCACCGACCCCGACGGCCACCCCTGGGAGATCGCGCACAACCCCGGCTTCCCCTTCAACGAGGACGGCTCGATCACCCTCCCGGACTTCGGGGGCTCCCGGTGACGTGAGCCGGAGGCGCCTTCACCGACGGACGCCCGGCCATTGCCGGCCTCGGCGATTCGGCCAACACCCGGTTGTGGCACTCCCGTTGCGGGAGGCGGGTCGGTGTATCCGCCACCGTCGCCCGCGCGCCGGATCACGGGGTTTCCGGGCCGACCGAAAGACGTGTGTTCGAAAAACCTGGGGCCGTCGTTGAGCTCACGACAGCGTCCGAACGGCGATCCAGGGGGCCGAATGACCACGTCCGGTACACACAGCACACCCACCCAAGCGCCGCCTCCTCCGCCGCCCGCGGAGATCACCTACAGCGGGCAGTACTCCGTCAACCCCCTCGCCGAGGTGTCCTTCCGGGCGCTGTGCGCGTCGCTCCCGGCCGTCCTGGCGCGGATCGGGCGGCTGTGCTGGCGGACCGACCCGCGGGCCGTGCGGCTCCTGTTCGGGTGCCAGGTCGTCACCGGGGCCTCGGCCGCGGTCCTGCTGGCCGCGACCGCCCGGGCGATGGGGCCCGTGCTCGGCGCCGGGAGTGCGGCCGAGCGGCTGCACGGGGCCCTGCCCGCACTGCTGGTCGCCGCGGTCGCCGCGGCGTCGAACCGGGTTTCGGCGGCCGTGGCCACGTACGCGGAGCGCAGGCTGACCCCGCTGCTGACTTCGCGGACGGACAGCGCGCTGGTGGAGGCGGTCTGCCGGGTCGAGGCCGCCGCCTACGCCGGGGACGGGTTCTCCGACCGGCAGGAGGCGGCCGAGATGGGGGTGGTGCGCACGCACGTGATGGTGACCGACGCCCAGCGGTTCATGTCCTCCCTGGTCCGCCTGGTCACCGCCGGGGGCGTGCTGTCGCTGCTGAACGCGGCGATGCTGCCCCTGCTGCTGCTCGCCGTGCTGCCGGCCGGGGTCGGGGCCGTGCTGACCGCGCGGGTCGACTACGAGATCCACTACGCCAACGTCTCCGACCGGAACGTGCGGGCGATGATGCGCTGGTGGGCCACGACGTCCAAGTACAGCGACGAGGTCCGCGCCAACTCCATGACGGACTACCTCGTCCACTGGTACCGGGCCCTGTCCGAGCGGTGCGACCGGCGGAGCCTGGCCGCGGCGCCGCGGACCCTGCGGATCGCGCTGCTGTCCTCACTGGCCGGTGGGGTCTTCCTCCTGGCGACGTGGGGTGCCCTCGCCTGGCTCGCGGTGACGGGCCGGATCGAGCCCGCCATCGCCGCCACCGCCGTCATCGCCGTGCAGACGGCGCTCGCCGCGCTCTCCCAGGTCGTCGTCAACGGCGCCGCCGTCTTCCACACCAGCCTGTACCTGAGCGACATGCAGTCCTTCCTCGACGAAGCCGCCGCCCGTGCACCCCGGCGGGGGCCGGGCAGGATCAGCGGCCCGGTCGAGCGGATCCGGCTCGACGAGGTCGTCTACCGCTACCCCGGCAAGGACAGGCCCGCCGTGGACGGCGTCTCCCTCACCCTGGAGCGCGGGCGGATCCTCGCGATCGTCGGCGCGAACGGCTCGGGCAAGTCGACCCTGACCCGGCTGATCACCGGGATCTACCTCGCCGACAAGGGCACGGTCACCTGGAACGGGTCCGACCTGGCCGACACCGACCCGGACACCGTCTGGCGCCGCACCGGGCTGGTGCCGCAGGACTTCGCACGGTGGCCGCTGCGGGTCCGCGAGAACATCACGCTCGGGCAGCCCCGCACCCACGACGACGGCGCCGTATGGGAGGCCGTCGACGCGGTCGGCCTGCGCGAGGCCGTCGAGGAGCTCCCGAACGGCCTGGACACCCTGCAGGCCCGCGACGTCTGGGGCGGGGTGGACTTCTCCGGCGGGCAGTGGCAGCGCGAGGCGTGCGCCCGGGCCCTCTACCGGCAGCCCGGGCTGCTGATCCTGGACGAGCCGACGTCCCAGATGGACCCGCGCGGTGAGCACCGGATCTTCGAGGAGATCAAGGCCATCGCCGCCGACCGCATCACCATCATGGTCACCCACCGCCTGGAGAACACGAAGGTCGCCGACCACATCGTCGTACTGGAGCACGGGCGCATCACCGAGCAGGGCCGCTACGACGACCTCGTCCACGGCGGCGGAACCTTCGCCGAACTCCTCGCGCTCTCCCAGGACCGCCGGCCGGCTCGCTCGCCGGACTCCCCCGCCCGCATCCCCGATGGAGGACTCGCGTGACCACCGAGCAGGACACCCTCGCAGTCTGGAACACCTACGGCACCCACCAACTGGCCAGAGGTGTGGAACCGCCCGAGCTGGACGCGTGGGACTGGGGCGTCCCACAGACCGGCCCTGGTATCGGCGTGCTGGGCGAGGTGGCGGGGCTGCGCGTCCTCGACCTCGGCAGCGGACTGGGCCGGCACGCCGCGAAGCTGGCCGCCCTGGGCGCCGACGTCACCGCCGTGGACGCCTCCCCCACCCAGCACCGGCGGGCCGTCACGCGCTACCCGAACACCCCCGGTCTGCGCCTGGTGTGCGCCGACGCCGTGGCCCACCTGCGCGAGGCGGGCCCGTACGACCTGGTCTACTCCGTCTGCTCCCTGCCCTACCTGGACCCCGACCGCGCCCTGCCGGCGCTGGCAGACGCCCTCGAACCGCACGGGCGCCTGATCTTCTCCGCCCTGCACACCAACTCCGCGGGTACGGGACCCTCCAGCGAGGTCGCCCCGCGGCCCGAGATCCTGCGGCTGCCCGGCACCACCGAGGAGCACCCCGTGGCCATGTGGGTGCTCACGCCGACCCTGTGGGAGGACCTCCTGGTCCAGTACGGCCTCACCCTGGACACCGTCACGGCCATCGACTCGTCGGACCCCGACAGCCCCCTCTCCTACCGCCTCTACACGGCCCGCCGCCGCCCGGCCCGCGCCCCGCGCCGTACCCCGGGCTCAGGCCCGGGGTACGACGTCTTCGAGTTCGCCGACGGTGCCGGACATGACCACCCGCAGGTGCGCGGTGAGGTGTTCGGTGGGCCAGTCCCACCAGGCGAGGGCGCATAGACGGGCGATCTCGTCGTCGGTGTAGCGGGTGCGCAGGAGCCTGGCCGGGTTGCCGCCGACGATGCCGTAGTCGGGCACGTCGTCCACGACCACGGCGCCGGAGGCGATCACCGCGCCGTGCCCGATGCGCACTCCCGGCATGACCATGGCGTGGTAGCCGATCCAGACGTCGTTGCCGACGACGGTGTCACCCCGGCCGGGGAGGCCGGTGATCAGATCGAAGTGTTCGGCCCAGGCTCCGCCCATGACGGGGAAGGGGAAGGTGGAGGGGCCGTCCATCCGGTGGTTGGCCCCGTTCATGATGAACCGCACCCCGGTGCCGAGCGCGCAGAACTTGCCGATGCGGAGCTTCTCCGGCCCGTAGTGGTAGAGCACGTTGCGGGTCTCGAACGCGGTCGCATCGTCCGGATCGTCGTAGTAGGAGTACTCCCCGACCTCGATCAGGGGCGAGGTCACCAGCGGCTTCAGCAGGACCACGCGCGGCTGTCCGGGGAACGGGTGCAGCACGGTCGGGTCAGGGGGGAGGCGGTTCACGGCAGTCCCTCTCGGCGGGCGACGGCAATGGGGCCGGCCGCAGCAGGAGCCGGAGCCAGAGCCTGAGCCGGAGCACCCCCATTCTGCGCATACGGTCCCCTCGGCAGGCCCGGGGCGCCCAGGAGGCGGCGCGGCTCGCCGCCGTCCGGCCGCACCGCCAACGGGCCGAGCGCCTGCGCCTGTTCCCCGCGCAGACCTGTCAGACGTAGCTCATGGGGCACTGCCATCGGAGCGCGTGCTCGGCAGCACGGAGATAGAGCGCCGTGTAGAACGCGGCATCCAGGTCGTCGGCCCACGCCCCGGGGTGTGCCGCCGCGGCCTGGGCGACGGCCGCGTCGTCGAACCAGTTGCCGAGGTCGAGGTTGTCGCAGTGCCGGGGCAGCTGCGGTGGCAGGGCGAGCCGGGCGGCGAGACGCTGCGCCGCCGCGAGCGTGCGGTGTGCGCTGTGGACGGTCGTGGTGTCGCTGTAGGCCGACGGCACGGGGAGGGTCAGAGCGCCTTCGAAGTCGACCGGTATGAGCAGATCCCAGCCGAGCAGCGCCTCGCAGCACTCCTCCCCGTCGGGCTGGGCACGGCACAGGGCCTCGAAGCTCCGCATCGGCCGGTAGAGCTTCTCCTCGAAGGACGTCCCGGACTGCGGAACGAAATCGGCCGGTGGCGGCGGCGCGCCGAGCGCGAGGCCGCGCCTGCCCAACTCGCTGCCCAATAGCAGCGCGACCGGCCCGAGGATCTCGTCGTCCGACCAGTCGTCGGCGTCCACACTGCACAGGTAGGTTCCCATGCGGGAAATCTACGATCCACGTCTGACAACGCACGGACTTGCCGCACGGCCGGCGGGGCGCATTCCCTCAGGCAGAAGCTGCCGTTGGCGCGACGAGAGCGAAGCCACCGCGTCAGGTGGCGGCTCGTCGCCGTGGAGGCGCCCGGGGATCACGACCTGCCGGCCCTCCACGACGACCGAGAACGGCACCCCCGGCAGGAGGCGAGGGGCCGGCATGATCGCCACTACCGCTTCGGCATCGCCCGCCGGCTCGGCGGGGAAGGCCGCGGTCAACGGATCGGTTCCATCGGGCGGCTGCATGCGCGGAGCATACGCCCACGCCCCACCGTGGGAGCCGTGGGTCAGCGCAGGCCGGCGCGTTCGTCGACGTGGCGGGTGGGAGCGCCGAGGAACAGGTCGGGCCGTGCCGGACCGTGAACGATGTTGAGCGTGTCGAGGCGGTAGGTCCATTCGCCGCCGCACAGACGGGCGAAGCGGTAGTTGATCTGCCAGCGGAGCCACTCGCCGCGGGCGAGGCGGACGGCCGGGGGCCGCCGCCATCGGCGCGGCATGCCGAAGGGTGTCGCGACCAGCTGCACCAGCAGCACTCCGTCGACTTCCCGCAGGAGCACGCCAGCGTCCGTGCCGGAGTCGGGCATGCCGTCGTGCACCACGGACCGGGGCTGGAAGGCCTCGGCCTCGTGCATCCGGACCTCGTGCGTGAAGGGTGGCGGGCCGGGCGGCAGCACGAAGGCCGTCGGGGCGGCGTTCCTGCGTGCGGCTCCCCGCCCGCCACGGGACTCCTTGGTCCATGACGTGCGGACCCACTGCACCACCGTCTCCACGGGACCGAATCCTGCGCCACGGGACCGGACGGCCGCCACCGCGTTTCGGCGGCGCCGCCCCTGCAGCTCACGGATCGTTCCGGAGACGGTGGAGCGGTCCACTGCCCGCACGGGTCCAGGTTAGCCTCACAACTCCTCCAACTCGCAAGGCCGTTCACACGCCACGAGGCGGTTGCACAGCACCCTTGATCGCCCTCTGAGGGGCGCCTAGGCTCCCATGCCCATGGAGATGGGGGAACCGGACCGCGGGCGGCGGGCGTGGCACGACGGGCTGCTCATGCGTCGCGTAGCCGCAGGGCTGCTGGCCGGGGCGGGGCTGGTCATTCTGGGTACGGTGTTCGTCGTACTGCCGGGGGTGGTGGTCGACCACGATCTCGCCGGGGCGAGCGTCGCCGCGCAGGATCGGCTGAAGGCGGTGAACGATGTCCGTACGACGCTTCTCCAGGTGGTCGGCGGCCTGGTCGTTCTCTTCGGCGCGTACGCCACCTGGCGACAACTGCGAGTGAGCCAGGACGGTTTGCGCGCCACCCAGGAGGGCTACGTCACCGACCGGTTCAGCCGCGCCGTCGACCAGCTCGGCAGCGACAAGCTGGACGTGCGCATCGGCGGATTGCACGCGCTGTGGCGGATCGCGGAGCAGTCCGCCCGCGACCGGGAGGCCATCATCTCCATCCAGGCCGCGTATCTGCGGACACATCTGCCCTGGCCACCCGCCGGGCCGGAATCACCGGCGGCAGACGTGCCCATCAACGACATCGCCCCCTTGGAAACCCGCGCCGCCGACGCCCAGGTGGCGCTGACCGCGCTCGGCGTGCTGTGCCAGCACCGGGAGCAGTCCTGGGTCAATCTCAGCATCACCGACTTGCGCCGGGCCGACTGCGACGGACTGTGGTTCCCCGAGGTCAACTTCGACCGTGCCTGCATGGAGGCGGCCGGCCTGTACCACGCCAATCTGACCCAGGCGTCCCTGGTCTCGGTCAACCTGCGGCATGCCGACCTCACGACTGCGATCCTCCGCCGGGCTCGCTGCGTTCTGGCCGACCTACGGGCCGCGAAGCTGGTCGAAACCGACTTGCGTGACGCCGACTTCACCGAGACCGACCTGCGCGAGGCAAACCTGCGCAAGGCCGACGCCCACGGCGCGGTCTTCCACCGCGCCGACCTCCGCCTGGCCGACCTGCGCGGCACCGACCTGAGCACCGCCAGCCTTGTCGAAGCACGCTTGACCGGCGCCCTGGCCAGCGAACACACCCGCTGGCCCGCCGACTTCGACCACACGGCCGCCGGAGTCGTCGACAGCGATGACCCCGGCCCCGAGCCCTCCCCGCTCCTCCAGCCGCCGGGGATGACGCGGCAGGCACCGCCGCTGCGACCCACTCCCTGACCAGGACGCGCCGATCAAGACAGCGGCGTCCTGATCGCGCGGGAACCAGACCACCAGGCAGCCCCGGAAACCGATATCGCTCCCAAGGCCGTTAGCCTGCGGCGCATGCATCAGCCTCGAAGGCGCGACCGGCGCCCGGCCCCCCGCGTGCCGTCGCAGCCGTCCCGCCCGCGTCAGGAGTGCCGGCTCACGGCCGTGGGTGCCGACGTGGTCCTGGTGGGTCTGTTCTCCGCGAAGCAGAAGGACTTCGAGACGCTCATGTCGTCGGCGGCCGCGGAACTCGCGGCGCGTGGCACCCGGGTCGTCGCACGGATCGTGCAGCGACGGGGCGTCTCGCACGGTGGAGTACGGAAGATGTCCCTGCCCTTCTCCTCCCGGACCCTCTTGAGCTCCGGAAAGGTCCGCGAGGTGGCCCGCGCGTGCGACCAGGCCGCAGCCGACGCAGTGATCTTCGTCAACACCCTGACGACGCATCAGCAGCGCATACTGACGGTCATGCTCGGCTGCCCCGCTCTCGATCTCACCGACATCGTCACGGACGGCTGACGGCCCATCCGCTGCTGCCGGCTCGCTTGCCGATGTGGGGTGCGCAGCAGCTGCTCCGCCAGGTCGTGCCCGTAGTCGCCGGCGATCCCCAAGGGAGTACGTGAGGGGCGGGCGTCCAGTAGTCACTCACCAGGGCATTGAACACCGGTCCGGGGGAGGTGGGTTTCTACGAGATCACCCCCAGGTGATGACCTCGACGGCTGCCGGCCTCGAATACGGTGTCGTGTCCCAGCCCAAAGGCCCGTCTCCCTCGCGGTGCTCTGAGACCTCGACCTCCAGGCGACGGGGAACACGCCAGGTCCACCACCCGGCACCATGAACATCCACCGCCCGCACCGAACACCGAACACCGAACACCGAACACCACAGGAAGGAACGGCACCCGTGCCCTTGCCAAGCCTGCTCGGCGTCTTCGCGCACCCGGACGATGAGTCGCTGCTCGCCGGAGGCGTCCTCGCCCGGCATCACGCCGGCGGTGCCCGTACCGCCGTCGTCACCGCCACCTGGGCGCCGGACAGCCGTCGGGCGCCCGAGCTCGCCGACGCGCTCTCTGTTCTCGGCGCCGGTGCCCCCCGTTTGCTGGGCTATGGCGACGCCCGCAACCCGGAGGCGGCTCCCGCGCGGCCCCGGCTCCTGGACGCGCCTCTCGACGAGGCCGTCGGGCGGCTGGTCGCCCATATCCGCAGCTTCAGGCCCGACGTGGTCGTCGGCCATGACGCGCTCGGGCAGCTGACGGGCCACCCGGACCACGTGCGGACGCACCAGATCACCCTGCTCGCCGTCGAAGCGGCCGCCCTCGCCCACCTCCATCCCGACGCGGGCCCACCGTGGCAGCCGTCCGCGCTGTACGCCGCCACGCACCCCGAATCCGGCGTGGGCCTCCTCGGCCCGTTGCTGGCGGGCGTCGGCAAAGCCGTCCTCGCGGTGCCGGACGCGTACGTGACCACGAGCGTCGACGTCACCCCGTGGGCCGACGTGAAGTGGGCCGCGATCCTGGCGCACCGTGGCGAGGTGGCACGCGAACGGGCCCTGCCCGGGATCCTCGCCCGCCTGGCCGAAGCCGACCGTGACCGGATCATCCGGACCGAGCACTTCACCCGCCTCACTCCCGGTCCCACGCCGGGCGTGCAAAACCGGCTCACCGCCTGACACCCTCGCGCCGGCCCGCCGACGGCCGCCGGGTCGGCGTCACTCCGTCGACTCCAGAAGGCGGTCGAGCGTCCGGCGTCCCATCCTGCTCATGGCCGGATTGCTGTCGACGTAGTACCAGACGAGGCCCATGGCCTGTTGGAACGCCCATGCCTTCCCGCGCTCCCATTCGAGGTCGTCGCAGCCCAGTGCCTCCCTGAGCACCTTCCTCGGCCCCCGCTGCAGCAGGTGCCAGGCGCCGACCAGGTCCAGTGCGGGGTCGGCCGGGGCGAACCCGCCGGTGTCGAGCACTCCGCCGAGGCGGTCGCCCGTGACCAGGATGTTGCCGGGGATCAGGTCACCGTGGTTCATCACGTCGGCGCCCGTGCGCGGCAAGTCCCGCAGACGGCTCCACATGCGGCGGAGCCGGTCCACGTCGAGCAGCTCCTCGCTCTCCTCGAAGCACTTGGCCATCCAGTCGTCGTGGTGGGTCAGGACCCCGCCCCGGCCCGCCCCGCCGAACTGCCGCCCCCGGGTGTCGGCTTGCCGGAGGGCGGCGATGAAGGTCGCGAGGTCCTCGGCGAAGGCGTCCGAGCCGCCGGGGTCGGCGTCCGAGGCCACCGTTCCCGTCAGCCACGTCTGGACCGACCAGGGCATGGGATATCCGGCTCCAGGATCTCCCAGGGCAACGGGTTCCGGAACGGGGAACGGGGACACCCGCGCCAGTTCGGCACCGGCCCGGGCTTCCCGCCGCAGGACCGCGAGCGCGTCGGCGGCGTCGGCCGGGCGCAGGGGGAACCGCGCCGCGAGGTCGTTCCCGATGCGGAAGATGGCGTTGTCCGTACCCGTCGACTGCAGGAACCGGATCCTCCGGCCGCTCCACTGGGGGAACTGCTCCTGAATCAAGACGGCAACCATGTCGGTGGTCACGTCCACTTGGTCTTCGTGCATGGTCACTTCTCGCCCACTCCCACTCTCCCACTCCCCAGCCCTGCTGCGTGAACGGCATCGGCAGAAACAGAAGCAGAACAGATCACCGGGGCGGCAGCCAGCGGTTATTCGGCGGAGACCCCGAGCGTGCCCCGGCCGCGACGCGCACCTGCGGCATCTCCCTCGGGTCATCGCGCGGCAGGGCGATCCGGCGCAGGTAGGGCGCCGCGTCGGCGGCATGGCGCCCGAGCCGGGCCAGGCGGCGGGCCGTCCGGTCGTGCTTGCGGTGGCGCAGCGGGCGAGCAGGCCCGGCATCAGCGGCTCGATCCGGTCCCACATCGCAGCAGTGATCAGCAACCAGACAGATACATCCGATCAACTGACCAACCGATCAAAAACACTCTCTGGTCCACTAAGACCGTGTCCTATGTGGTGGGGCGTCGTTGAGCTTCGCATGGGGCGGGGTACGTGGAGTTGGATTGTTCCGGACGGGTTGTGGGAGATCGCGGAGCCGCTGATCCCGCCGTCGCGGGTGCGGCCGCAGGGAGGCGGTACACCGGACACGCCTGATGAGACGCTGTTCGCCGCGATCATCTACGTGCTGGTCAGCGGCTGTGCCTGGCGGATGCTGCCGCCGTGTTTCGGGAT
>NZ_JBHVUQ010000230.1:0-10091 GCF_042884105.1 Streptomyces sp. NPDC058157 | reverse complement strand
CCGGGGTCCGGGGCGGAGCCCCGGGTTTTGCAGCCGCGCCGGCGATTGAGGCGGGAACGGAGGAAGGGCGGGGCGGGGAGACCGGCTCCGCGCAGCGGCCCCGTAACCCCGCGGAGCTAGATCGCTTCCTTCCGCGTCAGGAAGTTGAACGACACCCACCCCGGCAGCACCGGCAGCCAGAACGTCATCAACCGGAACAACAGCACCGCGGAGATCGCCACCTCCTTCTCCAGCCCCGCCGCGATCAGCCCCAGCGTCAGCGTCGTCTCCACCGCGCCGATGCCGCCGGGCGTGGGCGCGGCGGATCCCAGCGCGTTGCCCGCCAGGAAGACCACCGCGATGCTCGCGTAGCTCAGCGCCTGCCCGCCCCCGAAGGCACGGATCGACGCGTCCAGGCACATCACGAAGCAGCCGGTCAGCAGCAGCATCCCGCCGATGCCCGTCATCAGCTTCTGCGGCCGCTGGAGCACGTCCAGCATGCGCGGCACCACGCCCGCGAACAGCGCCCGTACCCGCGTCACCACGAACTTCCGCAGGAACGGCACCGCCGTGACGACCAGCACCAGCACCGCCACCGTCAGCAGGCCCGCGATGACCGTCCTCGACGGGGTCATCTCCGGGGTCTTCTCGGTCCCCGTCAGGTAGCCGAACGACAGCAGCAGCAGGATGTGGCTGGCCAGCCCGAACAGCTGCGAGGCCCCGACGCTCGCCACCGCCAGCCCCGGCCGCACCCCCGCCCGCTGCAGGAACCGCGTGTTGAGCGCGACACCGCCGACCGCCGCCGGGGCGACCAGCTTCACGAACGACCCCGCCACCTGCGCGATCACCGTCCGCACGAAGGACACCCGCTCCGGCACGAAGCCCAGCAGGCTCATCGCCGCCGCCACGTACGTGAGCGCCGAGAAGGCCAGCGCGGCCCCCACCCAGCCCCACTGCGCCTGGCCGACGATCGTCGCGAAGTCCACGTGCGCCAGCTGCGTGAGCAGGAAGTACGCACCGAAGGCACCCGCGATGAACGACACCAGCGTCCGCGGCCGGATCCGCTCCAGCCGGGCCGGCTCCACCGGGGCCTGCGGGCGGATCAGCAGCACCTGCTTGCGGATCAGGCTCAGCAGGTCCTCCTCCCGGGCCCCTTCCAGCGCGTCGTCCAGCGCCTTCTTCTCCGCCTTGCGCTCGGCCGCCGCCGAGGTCCCCGAGGTCCCGGAGGCCCCGTCCGTTCCGGCCGCCGCCTCGCGGGCCGCCTTCGCCGCCCGCGAGGACTCCAGCACGGCCTCCCGTTGCCGGTCCGCCCGCTCCCGGGCCTGCCGGCGCAGCGTCGCCCGGGTCGAGCGGCTCAGCGCGATCGGCTGGAGCAGCGGCAGGCAGTCCGCGACCGTGTCCGGGCCGAGGACCGACACCGCCGACGCCACCGACCGCTCCGGGCCGACCCGCAGGCCGAGCGTGGTCAGCAGCTGCGCGACGTCCATGCGCAGCACCAGGTCGCCGGCCGCGATCTCACCCCCCCGCAGGTCGGTCAGGACGACCTTGCCGGAACGATCCACCACCAGCGCGTCCCCCGTGAGCCGGCGGTGCGCGATCCGCCGCGACTGCAGGGCCCGCACCTGCTCCCAGGCGTTGCGGATCAGCTCGTCGGTGATCTCCTCGTCGGGGAGGGCGTCGAGGGTGCGCCCGCCCAGGTGTTCGTAGACCAGCATCACGGCGTCCGGGCCCAGCTCGGACGTGGCGATCAGCTTCGGCGCGTTCGCCCCGGCCGCGATCGCCGCGTACGCGAGGAGGGCCTCCTGCTCCAGGGCCTGGCGCAGCGACTGGATGCTGCGCCGGGTGGTGATCCCGCGCAGGGTCAGCCGCCGCCAGACCCGGTAGAAGAACCCCTGGGCCTGCTGCTCGCGGTCCACGACGGTGACGTCCAGCGGGGGACCGTCCTCCAGCGTGACGTGGTAGCGCCGGCCCCGGTCGCCGGTCTCGGCGGTGTCCCCCTCGGGCGCCTCCGCGCGCATCGCGCTGACCGGCTGGAAGCCGACCCGGCGCAGCCCGGCGAGGAGGTGCTGCCCGGTGGGGCGGACGTTCGGCGAGCCGACGGCGTACAGGGTCCCGTACGCCACGCTCCAGCCGATCAGCACGGTCAGGATGATCGAGAAGGGCGTGGTGTACCCGCCGACCAGCATCGCGAAGGCGTCCAGCAGCAGCACCACCCACAGCGCGACCCGCCAGCGCGGCCGCCTCGTCATCCCGACGGCCGTCATGTACGCGATCACCGGCGCGAGGTAGCCGTGCACCGGGTCGGTGAGGGCGCCGCCGCCGGCGGAGCGGGTCAGCGCGTCCTGGATGGTCTCCGGGGCGCCCTGGGACACCCACAGGTCGGTGGCGAGGGTGACCCCGTGCGCGAGGACGGCGGCGAGGACGCCGTCGGCGATGCGCAGCCCGTCGCGTTTGATCAGCCGTTCGATGGCGAAGGCGACGGGGACGAGGAGCACCGCGATGCTCGACACCAGCCCCGCGACCTTGATCAGCACGTCGGGCGCCTGGCCGGTGCCCTTGCTGATGTCGGCCTCCAGGCCCACCGTCGTGCCGTGCGCGAAGGCGGCGATGCCGAGGACGACGGCGATGCCGAGGAGCCCGACGAGGAGGCGTACGAGGTCGGAGGGGCGGTGCACGCGGGCGGCGAGCAGCGGCTCGTCCACCTCGACGGTGTCGGCCGCCGTCGGGGTGTGGCCGGGCGGGTCGTCGGGGTGCGGGTCGTGCGGGCGCGGCTCCGCCGGACGGGGCCGCGCGGGGTGCGCGTGCGCGTCCCCGGCGGGCTGCGCAGGGCGCGCGGCACCCCCGTCGGGCGCGCCCTTGTCAGGGCGGGCGCCCCCGCCCGTTCCCGCACCGTCCGGAGGGCTCACACCCCGCTCCTTCGCCGTCACTTCCGTCTCTTCTTGATCACGTATCACCAGTCACCGCCCGGAAGATGGTGGCACGGACCGGCGGCCCAGCGGGGCATCAGGGTGCGCGCCGGTATGGAACCGAAGCTTCCGCCGAGCCGTCGGCGGCATCCGGCACCATGGGCGGAATGAGCGCAGAGCTGCCCGCGTACGCGGAGCGGGTACTGGAGGTGGCCGAGCGGATTCCGCCCGGCCGGGTGATGACGTACGGGGACGTCGCCGAGTGGCTCGGCGAGGGCGGACCCCGCCAAGTCGGGCGCGTCATGGCCCTGTACGGGGGAGCCGTGCCCTGGTGGCGGGTGGTGCGCGCCGACGGCGTACCCCTGCCCGGGCACGAACGCCGCGCCCTGGAGCACTACCGGACCGAGGGCACGCCGCTGCGCGAGACGCCCTCCGGCGAGCCCCGGCTGGCGATGCGGCGGGCACGCTGGGACGGGGGTGGGGAGGACGCCGGAGGCGACGAGGCTCACATCTGACAGCTTCGGCCATCCGGAATCGGGACGGGCACCCGAAGGCCCGTACGGGGGACGGCCCGCGGGGCCCCCGGGTCGACGCCCGGGCCCGCCGGGACGGACTGCGGCGGCCCGGCCGGTTGCCGTAGCGTTGCCTCTTCGGCTCCGGCGCCCGCGCCGTCCGCCCCGCTGACAGCACCCGCAGACCCACCAGGACCGGCACCCCACGTGATCACCTCTCCTCCCGGCCGCTCGGAGCGGCGTACGCGTACGCCCGACGCGTACCGCCTGGTGCGCACCGGCCCGCGGCAGGTGGCCCCCCCTGTTCTGGACGCGGCCCAGCGGGCGGTGGTTGATCACACCGGCGGACCGCTCCTCGTCCTGGCCGGCCCGGGCACCGGCAAGACCACCACCCTCGTGGAGGCGGCCGCCGCCCGCGTCGAGGCCGGGACCGACCCGGCCCGCATCCTGATCCTCACCTTCAGCCGCAAGGCCGCCGTCGAACTCCGCGACCGCGCCGCCCTGCGGCTCGGCGGTGCCCGCGCCCCGCAGGCCACCACCTTCCACTCCTTCTGCTACGGGCTGGTCCGCGCCCACCAGGACCACGAACTCTTCGCGGACCCGCTGCGCCTGCTGTCCGGACCGGAGCAGGACGTGATGGTCCGCACCCTGCTGGAGGGCCAGCGCCGGCTCCGCTCCATCCGCTGGCCGGAGGACCTGCGGGCCGCGCTGACCACGCGCGGCTTCGCCGACGAGGTCCGCGCCGTCCTGGCCCGCGCCCGCGAGCTGGGCCTCGGCCCCACCGCCCTCGCCTCCTTCGCCGACCGCATCGGCCGGCCCGACTGGAAGGCCGCGGCGGCCTTCCTCTCCGAGTACCTCGACGTCCTGGACCTCCAGGGCTCCCTGGACTACGCCGAGCTCGTCCACCGCGCCGTCCTCCTCGCCGAGGAGACCCCGTCCCTCTCCTCCTCGTACGACGTGATCTACGTGGACGAGTACCAGGACACGGACGCCTCGCAGCTGCGGCTGCTGCGCGCGCTGAACGGCCCGGCGGGCACCCTGGTCGCCTTCGGCGACCCCGACCAGTCGATCTACGCCTTCCGGGGCGCCGACATCAACAACACCCTCGACTTCGAGGCGTCCTTCCCCGGCGCCCGGGTCCGCGCCCTCACCGTCGGCCGCCGCTCGGGCTCCGCCCTCCTGGCCGCCACCCGCCTCCTGACCACCCGCATGCCGGTCCCGCGCCTGCCCGCCGCCGCCGTACGGGCCCACCGCGACCTGACGCCGGTCCGCGAGGGCGGCAGCGTGGAGGTGTACACCTACCCGACCGCCGGGGCCGAACTCGACAACGTCGCCGACATCCTGCGCCGGGCCCACCTGGAGGACGGCGTCCCCTGGCAGGACATGGCCGTCCTGGTCCGCTCGGGCGGCCGCACCCTCCCGGCGATGCGCCGCGCCCTGATCGCGGCGGGCGTCCCGGCGGAAACGGACACCACGACCACCCCCCTCCGCCACGAACCCTCCCTCACCCCCCTCCTGACAGCCCTCCGCCTCACGGCAACGGCCGCCGCCGCGGCCCCCGCGGTACCGGGGCCGGACGCCGTGCTGCCCGGCGGGGAGCCGGAAGCCGACGGCACCGGGGCGGAAGCCGACGCCGTCACCCGGCCGGGCGGGGCCGTGCCCGCGCCCGACACCGCCCCGCCCGGCGCGGAGCCGGGCGCCGCGGGCGCCGACGTGGCGGCTTCCGGCGTACCGGGGCCGGCCGGGTCCGGCCCCGCCGGTGCGGGCTCGGCCGGCCCCGGCGAGGGCACCCCGGCGGGCGATGGCGCCGGGGTGGGCGAGCCCGTTCGTGACTCCGGGGCGGGTGGGCGGGACCTTCCCCCGGCCCCCGGCACCGCCCCCGGCGAAGGATGGGTCGGGGTCGAGGACGCCGTCGAGTTGCTCTCCTCGCCGCTCGGCGGGATGGACGCCGCCGACCTGCGCCGCCTCGGCCGGGCGCTGCGGGACGAGGAGCGGGCCGCCGGGGTCGCCGTCCCCGCGCCCTCCGACGTGCTGCTCGCCCGCGCCCTCGCCGAGCCCGAGCGGCTCACCGCCCACGACCCCGCGTACGCCCGCGGCGCGCAGCGCCTCGGCCTGCTCCTGCGCAAGGCCCGCGAGCTCCTCCAGGGCGGCGGCACCGCCGAGGAGGCCCTCTGGGCCCTCTGGGACGGCACCCCCTGGCCGCAGCGCCTCGAACGCCAGGCCCGCCGCGGCGGCCCCGCCGGCCGCAACGCCGACCGGGACCTCGACGCCGTCTGCGCCCTCTTCGACAACGCGGCCCGCGCGGAGGAACGCACCGGCGGCCGCGGCGCGCTCAACTTCCTCGAACAGCTCGAAGCCGAGGACATCGCCGCCGACAGCCTCACCGGCCGGACGGTCCGTCCCGACGCCGTACGCCTCATGACCGCCCACCGCTCCAAGGGCCTGGAGTGGGGCCTCGTCGTCGTCGCCGGGGTCCAGGAAGGGCTGTGGCCCGACCTGCGCCGCCGCGGCTCCCTCCTCGAAGCCGACCGCATCGGCCGCGACGGCCTCGCCGAACCCCTCACCCCCGGCGCCCTCCTCGCCGAGGAACGCCGGCTGTTCTACGTCGCCGCCACCCGCGCCCGCCACCGCCTCGTCGTCACCGCCGTCAAGGCCCCCGCCGAGGACGGCGACCAGCCCTCCCGCTTCCTCACCGAACTCGGCGTCACCCCCAAGGACGTCACCGGCCGCCCCCGCCGCCCCCTCGCCGTCCCGGCCCTCGTCGCCGAGCTCCGCGCCACCACCGTCGACCCCGACGCCTCGCCCGCCCTGCGCGACGCCGCCGCCCGCCGCCTGGCCCGGCTCGCCGCGCTCACCGACGACGAGGACCGCCCCCTGGTCCCCGCCGCGCACCCGCAGCGCTGGTGGGGCCTGTACGAGCCCACCGCCTCGCCCGCCCCCCTCCGCGACCGCGACCGCGCCCTGAACCTCTCGCCCAGCGCCCTGGAACAGCTCGCCAACACCTGCTCCCTCCAGTGGTTCCTCGGCCGCGAGGTCAAGGCCGACGCCCCCTCCACCGCCGCCCAGGGCTTCGGCAACGTCGTCCACGTCCTCGCCGACGAGGTCGCCTCCGGCCGCACCCCCGCCGACCTGGCCGTCCTCATGGAACGCCTCGACTCCGTCTGGGACGCCCTCGCCTTCGACGCCCCCTGGAAGTCCCGCCAGGAGAAGGACAACGCCCGCGCCGCCCTCGAACGCTTCCTGCGCTGGCACACCACCGACCGCGGCGGCCGCACCGCCGTCGCCACCGAGCACGACTTCGACGTCACCCTCGACGCCGGCGAGTACGCCGTCCGCATCCGCGGCTCCATGGACCGCGTCGAGACCGACCCGCAGGGCCGCGCGTACGTCGTCGACTTCAAGACCGGCAAGGGCGCACCCACCCGCGACGAGGTCGCCCGCCACCCCCAGCTCGCCGTCTACCAGCTCGCCGTCCGCGAGGGCGCCGTCGACGAGGTCTTCGACGGCCGCCGCCCCGAACCCGGCGGCGCCGAACTCGTCCAGCTGCGCCAGGGCGCCGCCCAGCGCGACGGCGGCGACGAGGTCCCGAAGGTCCAGGCCCAGGAGGCCCTGTCCCCCGGCAGCTCCGGCGCGTGGGTCGGCGACCTGCTGGCCACCGCCGCGGGCCGGGTCCTGGACGAACGCTTCGCACCCGCCACCGGTGAACACTGCAAGCGCTGCTCCTTCCGCAGCTCCTGCAGCGCCCTCCCCGAGGGCCGCCAGACCGTGGAATGAGACGGCGGCCGGGAGTGTCGGCGCGGGCGGCTAGCCTTTTGAGGTGACCGCGTACGTGTCCGGGCGCGACCCCGTCCTCGACGATCCCGAGCAGCTCAAGGAGCTCCTCGGGATCCCCTTCACGCCCGAACAGCTGGCCTGCGTCACCGCCCCGCCCGCACCCCAGGTCATCGTCGCGGGCGCCGGCTCCGGCAAGACGACGGTCATGGCCGCCCGCGTCGTCTGGCTCGTCGGCACCGGCGCCGTCGCCCCCGAACAGGTCCTCGGCCTGACCTTCACCAACAAGGCCGCCGGAGAGCTGGCCGAACGCGTACGCAAAGCCCTCGCGCGGGCCGGCGTCACCGACCCGGACCCTTCCCCGGCCGACGCCGACGCGGCCGGCGGCGAGCCCCGCATCTCCACGTACCACGCCTTCGCCGGCCAGCTCCTCAAGGACCACGGCCTGCGCATCGGCCTGGAGCCCAGCGCCCGCCTCCTCGCCGACGCCACCCGCTTCCAGCTCGCCGCGAAGGTGCTCCGCGAGGCCCCCGGCCCCTACCCCGCCCTCACCAAGTCCGTCCCCGACCTGGTCAGCGACCTCCTCGCCCTCGACGCGGAGCTCTCCGAGCACCTGGTCGAACCGGCGGAGCTGCGCGCGTACGACACCGCGCTCCTCGACGTCCTCGCCGGCGCCAAGCTCACCAACGAGGACCTGCGCAAGGCCCCCGCGGCCGTCCGCGGCCGCCTGGAACTGCTGGAGCTCGTCGTCCGCTACCGCGCGGCCAAGCGCTCCCGCGACCTGTTCGACTTCGGCGACCAGATAGCCCTCTCCGCGCGGCTCGCCACCACCCGCCCGGAGGTCGGCGCACTGCTGCGCGAGGAGTTCCGCGTCGTCCTCCTCGACGAGTACCAGGACACCTCCGTCGCCCAGCGGCTGCTGCTGTCCGGCCTCTTCGGAGGGGGCACGGGGCACGCCGTGACCGCCGTCGGCGACCCCTGCCAGGCCATCTACGGCTGGCGCGGGGCGTCCGTCGCCAACCTGGACGACTTCCCGGAGCACTTCCCGCACGCCGACGGCAGCCCGGCGACCCGGCTCTCCCTCAGCGAGAACCGGCGCAGCGGCGGCCGCCTGCTGGACCTGGCCAACGGCCTCGCCGCCCCGCTGCGCGCCCTGCACGAGGGGGTCGAGGCCCTGCGCCCGGCCCCGGGCGCGGAGCGCGACGGGCTGGTCCGCTGCGCCCTGCTGACCACGCACGCCGAGGAGCTGGAGTGGCTCGGCGACTCGGTCGCGCACCTGGTGCGCACGGGCACGGAACCGGGCGAGATCGCCGTCCTGTGCCGCTCGGCCGCCGACTTCGCGAACATCCAGGCGGTCCTGGTCGCCCGTGACGTCCCCGTGGAGGTCGTGGGCCTCTCCGGCCTCCTGCACCTGCCCGAGGTCGCCGACCTGGTCTCGGTCTGCGAGGTGCTCCAGGACCCCGGCGCCAACGCCGCCCTGGTCCGCCTCCTCATCGGCCCGCGCTGGCGGATCGGCGCCCGCGACCTGGCCCTGCTCGGGCGCCTGGCCCGGCAGCTCGTGGCCCGCCCCGGGGCCTCCGACGGCCCCGACGGGCGCCTCGCCGCCGCGGTCGAGGGCGTCGACCCGGCGGAGGTCGTCTCCCTGGCCGACGCCCTGGAGACCTTCCTGGACGGTTCCGCCACCGAGGACCTCCCGTTCTCCCCGGCCGCCCGGGTCCGCTTCGCCCACCTCGCCCAGGAGCTCCGCGACCTGCGCCGCTCCCTCTCCGACCCGCTGATGGACGTCCTGCACCGGGTCCTGTCGACGACGGGCCTGGACGTGGAGCTCGCGGCCTCCCCGCACGCCCTGGCGGCCCGCCGCCGCGAAACCCTGTCCGGCTTCCTGGACGTCGCGGCCGGCTTCGCCGCGCTGGACGGCGAAGCGACCCTGCTGGCCTTCCTCGCCTTCCTGCGCACGGCCGCCCAGTACGAGAAGGGCCTCGACCACGCGCTGCCGGGCGGCGAGAACACGGTCAAGGTCCTCACCGCCCACAAGTCCAAGGGCCTGGAGTGGGACGTGGTGGTCGTCCCCGACCTGTGCGCGGGCTCCTTCCCGAAGGAGAAGGCCCCGGAGGCCTGGACCGCGTACCCGAAGGTCCTCCCGTACGCCCTGCGCGGCGACTCCGAGACCCTCCCGGCCGACCCGGCGTGGACCTCGGCGGGCCTGAAGTCCTTCAAGGCGGCCCTGAAGTCCCACAAGGAGACGGAGGAGCTCCGCCTCGGCTACGTCACCTTCACCCGCCCCCGCTCCCTCCTCCTCGCCTCGGGCCACTGGTGGGGCCCCACCCAGAAGCGCCGCCGCGGCCCGTCCGCGTTCCTGACCGCCCTCCACGACCACTGCGCGGCCGGCCACGGCGAGATCGAGACCTGGGCGGACGCCCCGGCCCCCGACGCCGAGAACCCGTCCCTGGCCGCGGACGCCACCCCGGACCACTCCTGGCCCCTCCCCCTGGACCCGACGTCCCTCACCCTCCGCCGCGAGGCGGCGGCCCTGGTCGAGTCCCACCTGACCGCCCGCGCCACGCGGACACCCCCACCCCAGGCCCCCGACGACGCCTACCTCTGGCCCCCGGACTGCGAGGACCCGTCCTACGAGGACGAGCCCCCGCCCGCCGACCCCGAGGCGTGGGCCGAGCTCCCGGCGGGTTCGCCCGGCGGCACCGACGCGCCCGCCGGGGCGGACGACCTGTGGGCCGGCGACGCCGTGCCGACCCGGGCCCGGCCGGGCGCGTCTGTGCCCGCCCCCCGCGAGGCCGATGCCCCACGGGCCGGCGAAGCCGTGCCGGGTCCCCACGGGGTCCGGGGCGGAGCCCCGGGACCGGGAAGGGGCGGGGCCGGGGAGAAGGACCACCGGCCCGCCCCCGCCGAGGGCCCCTGGCCCGAG
>NZ_JBHVUQ010000229.1:0-10220 GCF_042884105.1 Streptomyces sp. NPDC058157 | reverse complement strand
CCCGACGCCCCCATCATCACCACCGACGCCCGCCACCGCGGCGACGCCAAGAGCGCACTCATCACCCTCGTCGAACACGCCCTCATGGCACGGCTGCGGTAACCGGAGCGCACCTGCGAAAGGCCCCCGTGCCCTGGGCACGGGGGCCTTCGCCGTACCCGTCGTACGTCCCGCCTCTGCCCGTGCGCACGGCGAAGGCCCCGCACCGTGGACGGTGCGGGGCCTTCGGACGCTTGGCGCTGCTGCTCAGCCCTGCCAGCTGTGCGGGGCCTGGAAGCCGCGGCTGCGCTCCAGCCGGCGCCAGCCGGCGGTGGAACGGCGGGTGGGGGCGGCCTCGTCAGGGGTGGCGGCGGCGCGGGCGAGCAGGATCGCGGTGATCGCGGCCAGCTCCTCGGGCGCGGCGTTGCCCTTCTCTACCTTCAGCAGGGTGCTCATCGGTGGCAGGTCTCCTCAGCTCGTTTACTGCGGCGGGTTGCCGTGCTTGCGAGACGGCAGATCGGCGTGCTTGGTGCGGAGCATCGCGAGGGCGCTGACGAGCACCGCGCGGGTCTCGGCGGGGTCGATGACGTCGTCCACGAGGCCGCGCTCGGCCGCGTAGTACGGGTGCATCAGCTCGGCCTTGTACTCCTTGACCATCCGGGCCCGCATGGCCTCGGGGTCCTCGGCGTCCGCGATCTGCTTGCGGAAGATCACGTTGGCCGCGCCCTCCGCGCCCATGACGGCGATCTCGTTGGTGGGCCAGGCGTAGGTCAGGTCGGCGCCGATGGACTGGGAGTCCATGACGATGTACGCGCCGCCGTAGGCCTTGCGCAGGATCAGCGAGATCCGCGGGACCGTGGCGTTGCAGTACGCGTACAGCAGCTTGGCGCCGTGGCGGATGATGCCGCCGTGCTCCTGGTCGACGCCCGGCAGGAAGCCGGGGACGTCCAGCAGCGTGATGATCGGGATGTTGAAGGCGTCGCACATCTGGACGAAGCGCGCGGCCTTCTCGGACGCGTGGATGTCCAGGACGCCGGCGAGGTGGCCGGGCTGGTTGGCGATGATGCCGACGACCTGGCCGTCCATCCGCGCCATGGCGCAGATGATGTTGCGGGCCCAGCGCTCGTGGATCTCCAGGACGTCGCCGTCGTCGACGAGCTCCTCGATGACCTTGAGCATGTCGTACGGGCGGTTGCCGTCCGCGGGGACCAGGTCCAGCAGGACGTCCGAGCGCCGGTCGACCGGGTCGGTGTTCTCGTGGACCGGGGGGTTCTCGCGGTTGTTCGAGGGGAGCATCGTGATGAGGTAGCGGACCTCGGCGATGCAGGTCTCCTCGTCGTCGTACGCGAAGTGCGCGACGCCGGAGGTCTCGGCGTGCACGTCGGCGCCGCCGAGGCCGTTCTGGCTGATCTCCTCACCGGTGACGGCGCGGACGACGTCGGGGCCGGTGATGAACATCTGCGAGGTGTCCCGGACCATGAACACGAAGTCCGTCAGGGCCGGGGAGTAGGCCGCGCCGCCGGCGCAGGGGCCCAGCATGACCGAGATCTGCGGGATGACGCCCGAGGCCTTGGTGTTGCGCTGGAAGATGCCGCCGTAGCCGGCGAGGGCGGAGACGCCCTCCTGGATACGGGCGCCGGCGCCGTCGTTGAGGGAGACCAGCGGGGCACCGGCCGCGATGGCCATGTCCATGATCTTGTGGATCTTGGTGGCGTGGGCCTCGCCCAGGGCGCCGCCGAAGATGCGGAAGTCGTGCGCGTAGACGAAGACCGTGCGGCCCTCGACCGTGCCCCAGCCGGTGATGACGCCGTCGGTGTAGGGCTTCTTCGCCTCCAGTCCGAAACCGGTCGCCCGGTGCCGGCGGAGCTGCTCGACCTCCCGGAAGGAACCTTCGTCGAGCAGGAGCGCGATGCGCTCGCGGGCGGTCAGCTTGCCCTTGGCGTGCTGCGCCTCGGTCGCGCGGTCGCTCGGGCCGCGCCGGGCCTCCTCGCGGAGGGAGTGCAGCTCGGCCACGCGCCCGCGGGCGTCCGTCGGCTCGCTCGGGGTCTGGTCCACAACGGTCATGTACCGACCTTACGAAGCCGGGCCCGCAAAACCCTCCGTTGGTTCCACACAGTCTCGGGCCCTTCCGGCTGTGCGGGCCGGACAGAACCTCCGATGCATGCATGGACTCCCCCAGTGGGGACCTTCGGCCTTTGTGGAGGTCCTACAAATCCACGCCCGAACGGGTGATGTAGTTGAAATTTGAACGGAATGGCTCTAGCGTTGCTCTTGTTGAACTTTGAACCAACCGCAGACTCCCCAGGAGGACGTCATGGCTCTCTTCTCCCGCCGCACCCGCACCGCCGCCCCCGCCCCGCAGGGCGCCGTCGCCACGCTCGACGTCGACCCCGCGCTCGCCGCGCTCACCGGTGACTACGCCATCGACCCGGCCCACAGCAGCATCGGGTTCACCGTGCGCCACGCGATGGTGACCAACGTCCGCGGCTCCTTCGCCAGGCACGAGGGCACGCTGCACCTGGACGGCGCCGACCCGTCGCGCTCCACCGCCTCGATCGACGTGGAGATCGCCTCGGTCGACACCGGTATCGCCGACCGCGACGCCCACCTGCGCAGCGGCGACTTCTTCGACGCCGAGGCCTTCCCCAAGATGACGTTCCGCTCGACCTCGGCGGCGGCCGTGGGCGGCGACACGTACCGCGTCACCGGTGAGCTGACCATCAAGGACGTCACCCGTCCGCTCTCCATCGACCTGGAGTTCGCCGGCTCGGCCACCGACGTGTACGGCAACGAGCGCGTCGGCTTCGAGGGCTCGGCGGAGATCCTGCGCTCCGACTGGGGCCTGACCTGGAACGCCGCGCTGGAGGCCGGCGGCGTGATGGTCAGCGACAAGGTCAAGCTGACCTTCGACATCTCGGCGATCAAGCAGGCCTGACCGGAGCCCCCGGGGGCGGCTACCAGCCGCCCCCGCCGTCGAATCCCCCGCCTCCCCCGTCGAAGCCGCCCCCGCCGCCGAAGTCCCCGCCGCCGAAGTCGGACGGGTTGAAGTCGGCCCCGGAGACGTCTCCCCCCTCGAACCCTCCCCCGCCGATCCCGCCGCCGAAGTCGGCGGCGTAGGCCGGGCCGGACATCATCGACCCCAGCATCGTGCCGACGAGCAGGCCGGGCAGCATGCCGCCGCCGAAGTAGCCGCCCGCCCAGGGCCCGTACGCCGGGCCGGCGTCGTAGTAGGGGCGCGGGCCGTACTCGGTGTCCACGGTGCGCACCGCCGGGTCCAGGCCGTCCCGCAGCCGTACGGCGTCCGCCGCGCAGACCGGCACCGTACGGGCAGCCCCGCCGGGCGGGGCCCACTGCGCGTCCTCGGTGCTCGGCCCGTGGCGCGGGTCGAAGAAGCAGGGCGCCCGCCGCTCCGGCACGGGCTCGCCGCGCCGCCGCGCGTCGAGGCACGCGAGGGCGTACCGGCCGTCCTCCAGTGCCTGGGTCACGCCCTGGACCTCCTCGGGCCGCTGGACCGAGGCCATGATCTGCTTGGCCCGTTCGTAGGAGTCGAGCCCCCGCTCGTAGTCCTTGCGCATGGCGTCGTCCGCGCCGGGCTCGCCGGGGTGGAAGTCGAGCCGTTCGAGTTCCTCGCCGAAGGCGGTGATGTCCTCGTCGACGACCACGCTCAGCCGTGCGACGGCCTCCCGCCGGGCCTCTTCCTTCCTCTTGCGGTTCCGCTTGACCAGCAGGTAGCCGCCCCCGCCGCCGAGCACGGCCACCGCGCCGAGGGCGATCAGCGTCCCGGCCCCGGAACCGCCGCTGCTGCTGCCGCCGCCCCAGGAGGCCGGGGCGTGGCCCTTCATCTGCGGGAGGGCCTGGTCGACGAAGTTGTTCAGCTCGGTCGCGGCGTCCACCGTCCCGCCCGCCTTCACCGCGTCGGTGAGGTTGCGGACGGCGTTGCGCGGCATGACGACAGGGTCGGCCCCGGCGTTGAAGCCGTCGCCGAGCCGGATGGCGTAGAGCCCGGTGACACCGGTCTCGGTGCGGACCGTGCGCAGCACGCTGTCGGCGGGGAAGGCGGAGGTGGCGGGCAGCACGGCGACGAACAGCGGCTTCCCGGCGGCCTTGATCTTCGCGGCCAGGGCGTCCGCCTGCGTCTGCGACAGCTGCGCGGCCGCCCCGGGGTCCACGTAGACCGGCCCCTTCTTGAGCGCCTCCGCCACGGCGGCGGTCCCACCGTCGGCGGCGACGGCCTGCGGGGCACCGCCCAAGAGCCCCACGGGCAGGGCCAGCAACAGCCCGGACAGCACCGCTGCCACGCGTACGGAGATCAGCCTGGTCCTCATACCGACGACGCTACCCGAACCGCCCCTTTCCCGTGTGAGCCGGACATAAGCCCGTTCCACCCCCACCGGACCGCGCACCGCCTACGCTCCCGGTCGGGGGGTGGGCCGATGCGGCGCGCGTGGGGTGCGGTGGTCCTGGTACTGGCCGGAGCCGGGTTGCTCTCCGGCTGCTCGGCGGCGGGCGGCGGCGGTTGGTCGGCCGTCGTCTCTCCGGTCGCCCCGGGTGCGGTCTCGTTCCCGCTGTTCTCCCCGCCCGCCACCTGGAAGGTGGACAGGCCGGACCACGTGCGGCGCCTCACACCAGGGCGGTGGTACAGCCTGGGCTTCCATGCCCCGGGGTTCGCCGACTACAGCGGTTTCGTCCACTTCAGGGCCGCGGACCTCGCCGGGCTCGAGCCCGGCGAGGTGTGGGCCGACGGCAGGGCCATGTCTCCGAAGAAGTTCCGCGAGCTCGTCGCGGACAAGTGCTGAACCGGCGCCGGAACTACTCGGCCGGTTCGACGCCCGCGTGGAGGAGGCCGTAGGTGTAGGCGTCCTCCAGGGCCTGCCAGGAGGCGGCGATGACGTTCGGGGCGACGCCCACCGTGTTCCACTCGCGGGTGCCGTCCGTGGTGGAGATCAGGACGCGGGTCGTGGACTCCGTGCCGTGCTTGCCCTCCAGGATGCGGACCTTGTAGTCGATCAGCTCGAACTTGGCCAGCTGGGGGTAGAACCGCTCCAGGGCGACCCGCAGGGCCCGGTCCAGGGCGTTGACCGGGCCGTTGCCCTCGGCCGTGGCGACGATGCGCTCGCCCTTGGCCCACAGCTTGACCGTGGCCTCGTTGGCGTGGGTGCCGTCCGGGCGGTCCTCGACGATCGCGCGCCAGGACTCCACGCGGAAGTACCGCCGGGCCCGGCCCTCGGCCTCGGCGCGCAGCAGCAGCTCGAAGGAGGCGTCGGCGGCCTCGTACGTGTAGCCCGCCAGCTCCCGCTCCTTGACCCGCTCGACCACGCGGGCGATCAGCGCGCGGTCCCCGCCGAGGTCGACGCCGAGCTCCTTGCCCTTGAGCTCGATGGAGGCGCGGCCGGCCATGTCGGAGACCAGCATGCGCATGGTGTTGCCGACGCGCTCGGGGTCGATGTGCTGGTACAGGTCGGGGTCGACCTTGATCGCCGAGGCGTGCAGGCCCGCCTTGTGCGCGAAGGCCGAGACGCCGACGTACGGCTGGTGGGTGGAGGGGGTGAGGTTGACGACCTCGGCGATGGCGTGCGAGATGCGGGTCATCTCGGCGAGCGCGCCCTCGGGGAGGACCGTGCGGCCGTACTTGATCTCCAGGGCGGCGACGACGGGGAAGAGGTTGGCGTTGCCGACGCGCTCGCCGTAGCCGTTCGCGGTGCACTGGACGTGCGTGGCGCCCGCGTCGACGGCGGCGAGGGTGTTGGCGACGGCGCAGCCGGTGTCGTCCTGGGCGTGGATGCCCAGGCGGGCGCCGGTGTCGGCCAGGACGGTGGCGACGACGGCGGTGATCTGCGCGGGCAGCATGCCGCCGTTGGTGTCGCAGAGGACGACCACGTCGGCGCCGGCCTCGTGCGCGGTGCGCACGACGGACTTGGCGTATTCGGCGTTCGCTCGGTAGCCGTCGAAGAAGTGCTCGCAGTCGACGAAGACGCGGCGGCCCTGGGAGACCAGGTGGGAGACGGTGTCGCGGACCATCTCCAGGTTCTCGTCCAGGGTGGTGCGCAGGGCGAGCTCGACGTGCCGGTCGTGGGACTTGGCGACCAGGGTGATCACCGGCGCGCCGGACTCCAGGAGGGCGCGGACCTGCGGGTCCTCGGCCGCGGAGCCGCCGGCGCGGCGGGTGGCGCCGAAGGCGACGAGCTGGGCGTTCTTGAAGTCGATCTCGGCCCGCGCGCGGGCGAAGAACTCGGTGTCACGGGGGTTGGCGCCGGGCCAGCCGCCCTCGATGAAGCCGACTCCGAACTCGTCCAGGTGCCGGGCGATGGCCAGCTTGTCCGCGACCGTGAGGTTGATGCCCTCACGCTGGGCACCGTCGCGCAGGGTGGTGTCGAAGACGTGGAAGGCGTCGTCGAGTGCCGCTGCCGGCGCAGTCGCCTCTGTCGTCGTCATGCTGATCTGACTCCTGTCGGATGAGTGGTTCCGGAGACCGGGGATCCACTGCCCCCATCATCGCGCGCTGCCCGTTTCCGGCATGATTTGGGCCGGTAAACGAAAAGACCCCTCGCGGGTGCGAGAGGTCTGCGCGCGGGTCTGAGGCACGGTGGCCGCTGCCGCGGAGGTTTTCCACGGTTCAGCGGTCACAGAGGACCGGCGCGCTGCTGTCCATAATCATGAGCTGAGCAGACACGCCCGCAGTGTGTCACAAGCTCCGGCGTCCCTGGACGCCGGTCTCAGCATGCGGTCATCCACCGTCCGGCAGGCGGCCCGCCGCCGGGAACGCCTGGGCGGCGAGGGTCTGGGTGAGGAATTCCCGTACGTGTTCCAGGATGTCCTCGCGCCCTATGCCGGGCAGGCCGACGGCCACCTGGATGCTGAACCCGTCGAGCAGGGCCCGCAGCCGGGCCGCGAAGCGGTCGGGGTCCACCGCACGGAACTCCCCGCGCGAGATGCCCTCGGCGAGGAGGGCGACCAGGTCGCGGTGCCAGGCGCCCTCGATGGCGGCCTGCCGGTCGCGTTCGGCCGGGCCCGCGTTCTGGGAGCGGTTCCAGACCTCCAACCACAGGGTCCAGTGCGGGTCCCGGGCGCCGTCGGGCACGTAGAGGTCCACGTACGCGCGCAGCCGCTCGCCCGCGCTCTCGCGGCGCGAGAGCAGGGACCGGCGCCGGGCGCCGAGTTCCGCCTCGCTCCACTCCAGGGTCTGCAGCAGGAGCTCGTCCTTGCTGCGGAAGTAGTAGAGGAGGTGGCCGCTGCTCATGCCGACCTGCCGGCCGAGGCCGGCCATGGTCAGCCCGTCGAGGCCGCGCTCGGCGATCGTGGCCATGGCGGCGACGAGTACGTCCTCGCGCGGGGGCGCGTTCTTGCGCGCCGCCCGTACCGGTACTCCGCCCGCCGCCATGGTCACTCCTTCGTCAGGTCACGAGAGCCGCCTCGGGTGTCAGACCTTCGGCTGCTGCTGGGTGATGCAGTGGATACCGCCACCCCCGGCGAAAATCGTACGTGCGTCAACGAGGGTCACGGTCCGCTCGGGGAACAGTCCGCGGAAGATCTCGGCCGCCTCCTCGTCGCGCGGGTCGTCGAAGGCGCACAGCACCACGCCGCCGTTGCAGAGGTAGTGGTTGATGTACGAGTAGTCCACCCATTCGCCGTCCTCCTCCAGCACGGTCGGCGCCGGGATCTCCACGACCTCCAGCTGCCGGCCCTGCGCGTCGGTGGAGGCGCGCAGGATGGCGGCGATGGTCTTGCAGCGCTCGTGGTCCGGGTGGGCCGGGTCGGGCTGGGTGTGGACCATGACCACGCCGGGGCGGGCGAAGGCGGCGACGATGTCGACGTGGCCCTGGGTGCCGTAGGTGCCGTAGTCGCCGGCCAGGCCGTAGGGCAGCCAGATCGCCTTGGTGGTGCCGAGGTGGGCGTGGATCTCCCGCTCGACCTGCTCGCGGGTCCAGTCGGGGTTGCGGCCCTTGCCCAGCTGCACGGTGTCGGTGAGGAGCACGGTGCCCTCGCCGTCGACGTGGATGGCGCCGCCCTCGTTGACCAGCGGGGTGCTGAAGGTGCGGGTGCCGACGATGTCGGAGATGTGCCGGGCGATCTTGGAGTCGTGGTCCCAGCGGGCCCATTCCTGGGCGCCCCAGCCGTTGAAGGTCCAGTCGACGGCGGCCAGCTCGCCGGCGTCGTTGGTGACGAAGGTGGGGCCGATGTCGCGCATCCAGGCGTCGTCGAGGTCGCGCTCGACCAATTCGACGTCGTCGCCGACGACCGCGCGGGCGCTGTCGGCGTCGCCCGGGGAGACGACGAGGGTCACGGGCTCGTACGCGCGGACGGCGCGGGCGACGGCGCCCCAGGCCTGGCGGGCCTCGGCGAGCTCCTGCTCGTTGGTGAAGGTGGGGTTGGGGCTGGGCCAGGCCATCCAGGTGCGCTCGTGGGGGGTCCACTCGGCGGGCATCCGGAAACCGTGGGCGGCGGGCTTGGCGGGCTGTTCAGTCATGGGAGGTCCTTAGGCTTACGGGCTGTGCCGTCTACAGGAAGTACAGGCGGTTGAGGGAGACCGATTCGGCCGCTTCGGAGCGCAGCGGTTCCCCGTCGAGGGAGACGAGTCCGCTGCGCGCGTCCACATCGACCGCGCCCACCCGGGAGTTGAGGAGCATGTCCTTGGGGCCGATGCCGCGGGTGCCGCGCACGGCGACGCGGCGGCGGCGGGTCGGCATCTCGTCGGAGCCGAGGGCGGCGGCGGCCGCCGAGACGAAGGCCACGGAGATGTCGGCGGCCGTGGCCCCGTAGGAGCCGAACTGCGGGCCGAGGACCAGCGGTTCGCAGGTGTCGGTGGCGGCGTTGGGGTCGCCGGTGACGCCGTAGGCCGGGAAGCCGGACTTCAGGACGAGCTGGGGCTTGGCGCCGAAGAACTGGGGGCGCCACAGGACGATGTCGGCGAGCTTGCCGATCTCGATGGAGCCGATCTCGTGGGCCAGGCCGTGGGCGATGGCCGGGTTGATCGTCAGCTTGGCCATGTAGCGCAGGACGCGGGCGTTGTCGTCGCCCTCGCCGTCGCCCTCCAGCGGGCCGAGCTCGCCCTTCATCTTGGCGGCCATGGCGAAGGTGCGGCGGATGGTCTCGCCGGCGCGGCCCATGCCCTGGGCGTCGGAGGAGGTGATGCCGATGGCGCCCAGGTCGTGCAGGACGTCCTCGGCCCCCATCGTCCCGGCGCGGATCCGGTCGCGGGCCATGGCGGCGTCGCCGGGGAGGTCCGGCTTGAGGTCGTGGACGGAGACGATCATGCCGTAGTGCTCGGCGACCGCGTCCCGGCCGAAGGGCAGGGTCGGGTTGGTGGAGGAGCCGATGACGTTCGGCACGCCCGCCATCTTCAGGACGTTGGGGACGTGTCCGCCGCCGCAGCCCTCGATGTGGAACGCGTGGATCGTGCGGCCCTCCAGGACACGGAGGGTGTCCTCGACGGAGAGGCACTCGTTGAGGCCGTCGCTGTGCAGGGCCACCTGCACGTCGTGCTCCTCCGCCACGCGCAGGGCGGTGTCCAGGGCCCGGGTGTGGGCGCCCATGTCCTCGTGGACCTTGAAGCCGGAGGCGCCGCCCTCGGCCAGGGCCTCCACCAGGGGCGCGGCGTCCGAGGAGGAGCCGCGGGCGAGGAAGCCGATGTTCACCGGCCAGGCGTCGAAGGCGTTGAAGGCGTGCTTGAGCGCCCAGGGCGAGTTCACGCCGACGCCCCAGACGGGGCCGAACTCCTGCCCGATGACGGTGGTGACGCCCGCGGCGAGCGAGGCCTCCATGATCCGCGGGGAGAGCAGGTGGACGTGGGTGTCCACGGCTCCGGCGGTGGCGATCAGGCCCTCGCCGGAGACGATGCTGGTGCCGGTGCCGACGACGACGTCCACCCCGTCGAGGGTGTCCGGGTTGCCCGCGCGGCCGATCGCGTGGATGCGGCCCTCGCGGATGCCGATGGAGACCTTCTTGATGCCGAGGACGGCGTCGATGACCAGGACGTTGCTGATCACCACGTCGCAGGTCTCGCGGACGGCGGCGCCCTTGAGGTGCAGGCCGTCGCGGGCGGTCTTGCCGAAACCGGCCAGGAACTCGTCCCCGGGCTTCTGGGCGTCGTGCTCGACGCGGACGGTCAGCCCGGAGTCGCCGAGGCGGACCCGGTCCCCGGCGCGGGGGCCGAAGACGGAGGCGTACTCGTGCGGGTCGATGTGCCGGCTGCCGGGGGCGCAGTGCGCGCTGTGGTCGGTGTGGGGGGTCTGGCGGCTCACGCC
>NZ_JBHVUQ010000228.1:0-10346 GCF_042884105.1 Streptomyces sp. NPDC058157 | reverse complement strand
CGCACTGCCCGGGAGCCGGCTCACGGGCGGGGCGCCCCGGCTGGACCTGGCCCGCCTGGAGCTGTTCTGCCGTGCCGCGGAACTCTCCTTGGGGGAGGGGCGGTTCACCGTCGGGGCGAACCCCGCGCACGCCCGGGGACGGGCCCTGCGGGCGGCGGCGGCCCGCAGGGCGGGAGGGGCCCTGGTGTCCGAGGAGGAGTGGTCGGCGCACCCGCAGGCCCGCCACTGGTGGACCACCCTCACCGCCCGCCTCGGCGTACCGGCCCGGCTGGAGCTGGTCCGGGCCGCCCCGCACGAGGAGGTCTACCGCGCGGTGGTGCACGGGCCCCTCCCGTCCCCCGTTGCCCCCGGCCCGGACGGGGTCCCCGCCCCCCGTCACCCGGGCCTGCCCGGCGGCCCCGGCCGCGTCGCGCCGGGAGGAGCCCGGCCGGCCGGACCGGCCGGGGTGCTCGGCGAGGCGGTCGAGGCGACCCCGGGCGACGCGGCGGCCTTCGCGACCCTGGCCGCCGTGGCGGCGGTGTCCGCCGCCGCCGGTGCCCCGGCCGTCCCCGCGGATACCGCCGAACCACCCCTCCCGGCGGCGGGAACGGTGCGGGTACCGCCGTCGGGCGGGGCCGTCGCACCCCTGGCCGCGGCCGGTGCGCGGATCGCCGCGTGGGAGGACACGGGCTGGACCAACGGCTGGATGGCGGACGTGGCCGCACGCGAGGAGCGGTTCCAAGCCGCGCTGCACCGGCTCACCGGAGCCTCCCTCCGCGCTCCCCGAGACCCCTCCGGTGGCCCCGGCCCCGCCGCGATCCCCGACCCCCGTGAACTCGCCCCCCGGCTGCGGGCGTTCGGTTACGCCGTGCTCGACTCCGGCCCCGAGGAGGCCCGATGACCGACCCCACCCCCCTGGGCCCCCTCCCCGTACCCGTGCTCGGGGCCGAGGCCGCGCTCGCCGCCACCGCAGGGCCGGCGGTGGTGCTGCTGGAGCGGTGGACGCCGGGGCTCGGTGAGGAGTTGAGCCGGCACGCGCTCCGGCATCCCGTCGCCCTGGTGCCCGTCCGCTTCGACGGGCCGGTCGCCGTCGTCGGGCCGGTGCTGGCCCCGGGGGCGGCGGCCTGCCTGTCCTGCACCGAGTACCAGCGGCTGGCCACCGCCGGCGGCCGGGTGCCCTGGCGCAGCCCCGGGCTCGCGCTGGCCGGCGTGCCCTCCCCGGCCCTGTCCGCCGCGCTCGGCGCCCTGGCCCGGGACCTGCTGGACGGGGAGGAGCCCGGCCGGGAGGACGGGGCGGCCCTCGTGCACGTCGTCCACCAGGGGCGCGCCACCTGGTCCACCCACCGCGTCCGCCCCCTCGGCGGCTGCGCCGTCTGCCACCCCCTGCCCGCCGACTCCGCGAGCGCCCCGGACCCGCTGCCGGCCGCCCCCCGCCCGCTGCCCGACCCCCACGTGCTGCGCGCCCCCAACCCCCGCACCGCCGGCCCCGGCCTCCTGCGGCGGGAACTGCACGACGAGCGGTTCGGGCCCGTGCGCCGCCTCTTCCGCTCCGAGGACTCCGCCTTCTCCCTCACCAGCGCGTTCGTCAGCGACGGCCGCCACGTCGACGACGGCGGGTACGGCCGCGCCGGGGACTTCGCCACCAGCGAGCGCATCGCCCTGTTCGAGGCCGTCGAACGGTACGCGGGCATGCGCCCCACCGGCCGGCGCACCGACCTGCGCGCCTCCTTCGCCGCACTCGGCCCCGACCGGGCCCTGGACCCCGGGCGGCTCGGCCTGCCCGACCCCGCCCACCACGGGCACCCTGCCTCGCCCACCGTCCCCTACACCCCCGACCTGGAGCTGGACTGGGTACGGGGCTGGTCGCTGACCCGGCGCCGCCCGGTCCTCGTACCCGAGCACGTGGCCTATTGGGACGTGCCCGGCGCCGGCCGGCCGCGCGTGGTGTACGAGTCCTCCAACGGCTGCGGTCTCGGCAACAGCCCCGAAGAGGCCGCGCTCTACGGCCTCTTCGAGGTCGCGGAGCGCGACGCCTTCTTGATGGCCTGGTACGCCGCCACCCCGCTGCGCCGCGTCGAACCGCCCCCGGACGACCCGGACACCGCCCTCCTCGCGGACCGGGCCGCCGTGGCGGGCTACCGGCTGCTGCTGCTCGACGCGACCAACGACTTCGGGATCCCGGCCGTCGTGGCCGTCTGCCGCTACGAGGGCACCCACCCCGACGCGCCCCGGATGTTCCTCGCGGCCGGCGCCCACCACGATCCGCGGGCCGCGATCCGCTCCGCCGTCGCGGAGGTGGTCACCAACGTCCTGGAGTCACCGGGGCGTTCCTTCGCCGAGGACGGCGCGCGCGACCCGCGGCGGCTGCGGCCCATGCTGGACCGGCCGGAGCTGGTGGTCGGCCTGGACGACCACGTCGGGGTCAACGCCCTTCCGGAGGCGGGCCCCCGCCTGGAGTTCCTCCTCGCCGACACCCCGTCCGTGCCGGTCGCGGCCGCCTGGCCGGGCGCGCCGGAACCGGTCGCCGACCTCTCCGCCCTGCTCACGGCCACCGTGGACCGGCTGGCCGGCGCCGGCCTGGAGGCGGTGACCGTCGACCAGAGCGAACCGGGCCTGCGCGACCGGCTCGGCCTGCACTGCGTGAAGGTGGTCGTCCCCGGCTCGCTGCCCATGACCTTCGGGCACGTCAACCGGCGCACCCGCGGCCTGCCCCGGCTGCTCGACGTGCCCCACCGGCTGGGCCGCGCCCCCGGGCCGCTGCGCCACGAGGAACTGGCGCTCCACCCGCACCCCTTCCCCTGATCCGCCCCCTCCCGCTAGGACCGCAGATGCCCACGACCGACGCCTGGCACAGCCACCACGTCTTCCTGCACTCCGCGACCGAGGACACCGACGCCTTCCTGCTCCGCGAGGCGGCCCCGCTCCTCGACGGCCTGGTGGCGGCAGGAGAAGCCGACCGGTGGTTCTTCATCCGCTACCCGGAGGACGGCCCCCACGTGCGCCTGCGGGTGCGCGGGCTGGCCCCGGCCGCCGCCGCCGGGCTGCCGGGCGAACTGGCCCGCGCGGCGAAGGAGGTGCCCTCGGTGCCCGGTCCCTGGCCCTCCGCCCACGGCGAGGTCCGCGCCGTCCCGTACCGGCCCGAGACCGACCGGTACGGCGGCCCGCGCGCCCTGCCCCTCGCCGAGGAGGTCTTCGCGGACTCCTCCCGGGTGGCGGTCGAGGTCCTGCGCGAACTCGCCGCCGGGGGCGGGAGCTCGGCCCGACTGACGCACGCGGCGGACCTGGCCCACACGACGGTCCACGCGCTCGGCCTGGACCGGCTCACCGCCGCCCGCTGGCTGCGCCGGCACGCGGCCGGCTGGCGGTGGGTCACCGAGGTGGAGCTGCTGCCCGGCGCCTCCGTGCACGCCCGCGTCAACTCCGTCTACGCCGCCCAGCGTTCCGGCCTGCAGCGGCGCGCCCAGGACCTGCGGGAACGCCTTGCACAGGGCACCGCCGCACCCTGGCTGGGCCATTGGGAATCGCGGGTCCGCGCGACCGACGCCCTGCTCCGGGCCGGACTCGACCCGGAAGCGGCCCCCGACGCGACGGCCTGGATCTGGGGCTCGCAGCTGCACATGCTGTTCAACCGGCTCGGGGTGACCCCCGACGAGGAGCGGGCCGTGTGCCGGCTGGCCGCCCGCACCCTGCTGGAGACCGGGGAGCCGGCCGACTACTTCCCGGCCGGGCACACCGCCGCCGATTTCCAGTACCTGGAGCGCAGCAAGTTCCAGATCGGCCGGCACGAGGACACGGCCCTGCGCACCCTGCCGCCGGAGCCGCCCCGCCGCACCCCGGCCGCACCCGAGCTGCCGCTGCCCGCCGGCCCGCTGCCCGAGGTCCCGCTCGGCGCCGCCCTCGCGGCCCGGGCCTCGCTGCGCGGGGCCCTCGGCGGGCCGCTCGCCGCCGCCGACCTGGGCGCCCTGCTGTGGCACGCCATGGCCGACCGGGACCGCGGCGGGGCGCTGCGGCCCGAGGACGCGGCCGAGCCCCCGGTCCGCCGGGCCTACCCGAGCGGCGGCGCCCTGTACACGGCCCGGGTGCGGCTGCTGGTCCTCGACGTCGACGGCGTCCCGGCGGGCACGTACGACTGCGTGCCCGAGCGGCGGACGCTGCGGCGCGTCGGACCGGCCCCGGCCACGGCGGAGATCGCCGCCCTGTCGACGTACCTGTCCCGGCCCGCGAGCGACCCGCACCGGATCGGCATCGACCGGGTGCCGGTGGTCCTCGCCCTCTACGCGGACCTCGGCCTGCTGCGCCGGCGCTACGGGCTGCGCGCCCTACGCCTGGCCCTGCTGGAGACCGGCCACCTGGCGCAGAACCTGCTGCTCACCGGCACGGCCCTGGGGCTGGCCGGCACCCCGCTCGGCGGTTTCCACGACGACCTGGCCCAGGAACTCCTCGGCCTGGACGACCTGGAACAGCCCCTCCAGTACCTGCTGCCGCTCGGCCGCCCCGCGCCCGCCGTCTGACGGGTTGGTGTGAAGGCACGGACCGGCCGGTGCTTTCGGACGGAATCTCATGGTTTCGGCCAGTAGGTCTGCCCGGCCGCGCCCCGATAGCTTCACCACGACCGGAACGTGGTGGAGGGGGTAGTCATGGGAGCGGTGGCGGCCGTGCTGGCGGCGGCGGTGCTGTGGGGGACGGTGGGACCGGCCCAGCTCTGGGCGGACACCGGGGTGCACCCCGTGGCGCTCGGGGCCTGCCGGATGCTGCTCGGCGGGCTGGCGCTCAGCCTGCTGACGGTCCGCCCGGCCGGGCTGCGCACGCTGCGGCGGCCCGGGGTGCGGGGGTGGCTCGGGCTGAGCGTGCTGGTGACGGCCGCCTTCCAGGTGTGCTTCCTGCAGGCCGTCGAGCGCGGCGGGGCCGCCCTGGCGACCGCGGTCGCCTTCGGGACCGTGCCCGTGGTCGGCGGCCTGTGCGCCCGGGCCCTGTCCGGGGAGCGACTGACACCCCGCTGGCTGGGTGGGACCGGCTGCGCCGTGCTCGGGATCGCCCTGCTGCTGCTGCCCGGCAGCGGGGCCACCGCCGACCTGCCGGGCGTGCTGTTCGGCGTCGTGGCGGGGGCGAGCTTCGGCGTGTACATCGCCGCCACGAAGGAGCTCGGGGCGCGCGGCGCGGACCTCGGCGCCGCGGCCCCCGTGAGCGTGCTGGGCGCGGGGCTGCTGGTCTCCCCGTACCTGCTGGTGGCCCCCGAGGGCCTGGCCACCGTCCGCTCGGCCGCCCTGATCGGCTGGCTCGGCCTGGGCACCACCGCCCTCGGGTACCTGCTGTTCACCCGGGGCGTCGGCCGGCTCAGCGCCGCCACGACGGGGACGCTGAGCCTGACCGAGCCGCTGGTCGCGACCGTGCTCGGGGTGGCGGTGCTGGGCGAGCGGCCGGGACCGTCCGCCGCGGCCGGGGCGGCGCTGCTGCTGCTCGGGCTGGTCCTGGTGTCCCTCCCCGAGCGCCGCCCCCGGCCGCGGACCGGCCCGGCCGCCCCGCGCACCGAGCCGGAGCCGGAGCCGGAGGCGGCGACCCGGAGCGCCTGACCCGCCGGACACCCCCCGGGTCGGGCGTGCCTAGCGGTCCTGGTAGGCGCGCATGTTCTCGTGCACGCGGTCGGAGAAGAACATCGGACCGACCGCGTCGGCCCAGGCCATGCCCTCCAGGGTCAGCGCCAGCGCCCCGCCCCGCTCCCGCAGCCAGCGTCGCTCCAGCAGCGCGGCGAGCTGCGGGCCGAAGTCGTCCTCGAAGCGGGTGGCGAACACCTCCTGGTAGGCGTCGGGACGCAGGCCCGTGGACTCCAGCAGGTGCTGGAGCACGTACATCCGGCGCCGCTCGCCCTCGTCCATCCGGAACGCCCACTGGGCCCGGCGGAAGCGCTCGGTCGGGGTGGCGATGTAGTCGTCGATGATGCGCCGCACCTCGGGCACCGCCACCGCGTAGTCGGTGGTGTAGTGCAGCCCGGTGGTGAACGAGCGGGCGCCGACGCCCAGTCCGACCATGCCCGCCTGCTGGTTGTACTCGCTGATGCTGCTGCCGTCGGTGTCGTCCACGGCGGCGGTGCCGACCCGCCGGAACACCCGCATGGAGGTCTGCTCGTACCCGGAGGAAAGGAGGTAGTCGCGGCCGTAGCGGTAGAGCCGCAGCCGCTGGTCGTTCCACTCCTCCAGGGTCTTGGCGTGCCGGGAGCTCAGCCCGGTGAGCGGGCGCACGTAGAGCGGGTAGAGGTAGACCTCCTCCGGCTCCCAGGCGAGGGCGGCGTCGAGGGAGACCTTGAAGGTGCGCTCGGTCTGGCCGTCTATGCCGTAGATGAGGTCGATGTTGAGGACGGGGAAGGCCGCCTCCTTCAGCCGGCCGAGCGAGGCTTCCACTTCCTCGCGCTTCTGCGGCCGCACCGCCGCCCGGGCCTCCTCGTCGATGAAGCTCTGCACGCCGATGCTCACCCGGGTCGCCCCGCGCTCGGCGAGCACGGCGATCCGGTCGGCGGTGGCCGTCGCGGGGGAGGTCTCCACCGACCAGGACGCCGCCTTCAGGTCGGCGCCCATGACCTTCTCGCTGATGTCGCAGAGCCGGGTGAGCTCGTCCGCCGTCAGATAGGTCGGGGTGCCGCCGCCGAACGCGGCGAGGGTGAACCGGACGGGCTCGCCCTTGGCGTCGAGGGCCTCGCGGGTGACGCGGGCCTGCCGCTCCAGGGTGCCGAGGAACGCTCCGGTGACCTCCTCGGGGGCGCCGGTGCGGGTGAAGAGGTTGCAGAACCCGCAGCGCATCTCGCAGAAGGGGACGTGCACGTAGAGGGAGAGGGCGTCGAGGCGCTCCTTGGACCACAGCTCGGAGAGCAGCGGGCCGTCTTCCAGCAGGCGGTACGCCTTCTGGTGCGGGTAGGCGTACACGTACTGCTCGTACGGGGTGCGCGGCTCGCCGTCGGTCTCGGCGGCGCGGCCCGGGACGGTGGGCATGGGGAGCGGAACAGACTTGGTCATGACGGGAATTGACTCTCTTTCAAAAACCGGTCAGATCACTGTTCGTGACAGTTCGTCACCCTAGGCTCGGCCCCGGCCTCATTTCTGTAGTGCAATTCCCATAAAATGGGTTTCACCGTGTAGAGCTTCATATGCACTTTTTGGTGGAACGGCCCATTCCGTCCCTGACTGGGGTTCCGTTTCCCGTATGAAGCGACTTCTCATCGCCGCGGGCGGCGGCGGCGACCCGATCACGGCGGCCATGGTCCACGCCGCGCTCCACGGGGCGGACACCCCGGCGCTCGTCCTCACCTACGCCTGGGAGCGGCTGGTCGTCGACCCCGTACCGGGCCCCCGCCGCGCCGCCGACTTCACCGGCACCGAACCCGCCGCGCCCGGCCTCGCCCTGATCACCCCCGCCACCGCACCGCGCGCCCCGGCCGGCTCCCTGCTCCCGCGGCTGTCCGGCGCCCTGCGGCCGCGGCTCGGGCTGCTCGACCCGTACGGCGGCACGTCCGGCCTGGCCCGCCAGATCGCGGCGGCCGCCCGCTGGTGCCGGGCCGACCGGATCGACCTCGTGGACGTGGGCGGCGACATCGTCGCGCGCGGGGACGAACCCACCCTGCGCAGCCCGCTCGGCGACGCCCTCGCCGTCGCCGCCTGCGCCGAGACCGGCCTGCCCACCACCGTGTACGTCGCCGGCCCCGGCCTCGACAACGAGGTGCCCCTGCCCGACCTGATGCCCCGGCTCGGCGCGCCCGCCCTCACCCTCGACGCCGCCCACACCGAGGCCGTCTCCGGCGTCTTCGACTGGCACCCCTCCGAGGCGAGCGCCCTGCTGGTCGCGGCCGCCCGCGGGGTGCGCGGGGTCTGCGGGACCCGGGACGCGCCCCGGCCGGTGCTCCTCGACGACACGGCCCGGCAGGTCCACCGGCTGAGCCTGGACCGGGTCCTCGGACTCAGCCCGCTCGCCCGGGCGCTCGCCGGCTGCCCCTCCCTGGACGAGGCCGAGGAGGCCTCCCGCGCGGTCTGCGGCTTCTCGGAGATCGCCCGCGAACGCCGCCGCGCCGCCGACCCCGCCACCCCGCCCGCCCCGCACCGCCCGGACCGGGACCCCGCCTCCGTCCTGGACCGCTTCGCCGCCTGGGAACGCGAGACCCTCGCGCAGGGGATCGCGTACGCCACCACGCGGCGGATCACCGAGGAGCTCGACCTGACCGCCACGGAGGCCGACGCCCTGCTCTCCGGGCTGCGCACGGCCGGTCCCGAGCGGCACGCGCCCCCGCTGTGGCGGCTGGCCGCGGGCTGACCGGGCCGTGGTGCCGAGGCGGGGGAGGGGGGTGATCCTGGTGGGATGGGTGGTGTGCCCAGGCCGCGGTGGCCGGACGGCTATGCGGCCCCGGGGGTGAGGGCGGTGCGGGTGACGCTGGTCGCCGCCGTCGGGTTCTACCTGTTCCTGTACGGCTTCGGCGCTCCCACCGCCGCCACGTACGCGCTGTTCGCGGCGGTGGCCCTCGCCGGACTGTCCCGGATCCCCGGCACCGGGCCGCAGCGGGCCGCCACGGTGCTGCGGCTGGTACCGGTGTGCTGGCTGCTCGTCGTGGTCGGCACCTTCCTGTCCGTGCGCACCTGGAGCGCGGTCGCCGGGATGCTCGTCGTCGGCTTCGCGCTGGCCTTCGCGGCGGTGGGCGGCCCGCGGCTTGCCGGCGCCGGGCCCGGGCTGCAACTGCTGTACATCCTCCCGTCCTTCCCGCCCTACGACCCGGGCTCGCTCGGCGTACGGCTCGTCGGCACCACCGCCGGGCTCGCCCTGCTCGTCCTGGCCGAGCGGTACCTCCTGCCCGAACCCGCGCCCCCGTCCTACCGGGAGCTGGCGGCCCGCGCCGCGGACACCGCCGCGCACTGCGCGCGGGAGCTGACCGCGCCCCCGTACGCGCTCGCGCCGGCCTCGGCCGGGCGGGCGCGCGAGGCCGGCGCCGCCCTGCGGTCGCTGAACGTGCCCGAGGCGGACCGGCCGGCGGGGCCGGGCGTACGCGACCGCGCGCTGACCCACACGGGCCTGGCCGCACGGACCCTGCTGAGCCGGCTGTCGGCCCTGCCGGGCGCGCCGGGCGCCGCCGAGGTCCTGCTCGGCGTCCGGCGGCTGGCGGAACGCACCGCCGAAGACCTCCGGCGGCGCGGCGGACCGGGCTCGGGCTCCGGCTCCGCGTACGAGGGCCTCGCCGCCGCCCGCGCCCGGCTGGCCGGCGACCCCGCCGGGCCCGTCACCCCCGCCGGGCTGCGCCGGGACGCGGCGGTGCTGGAGGTGGCCGACGCCGCGCTCACCATGGCCACGGCCGCCTCCCTCGCCCTCCGGGGCCGCGCCCGGCCGGACCGCGTGGTGCCGGGGCGGTTCTGGTACGCCAGGACGCCCGCGCCGCTGCTGTGGTGGCACCGGATCCGGGGACACGCCGAGCGCCGGTCGGTGTTCTTCCAGAACGCGGTGCGGATCGGCCTCGCACTGGCGGCGGCCCGGCTGGTCGCGGGGCTGGACACGCTGCCGCACGGGTTCTGGGCCATGCTGGCGACGCTCTCCCTGACGCGGACCACCGTCGGCGAGACCTGGGGCACCATCCGGGTGGCCCTGGCCGGTACCTTCGCCGGCGCGCTGTTCACCGCCGGACTGCTGACCCTGGCCGGTCCCCACACGACCGTGTACGCCGTCCTGCTCCCGCTCTGGATGCTCTTCGCGTTCACGGTCGGACCCGTCCGCGGCGTGGGCTGGGCGCAGGGACTCTTCACCGTGCTGGTGGCGATGGTCTTCGCCCAGCTGGCCGGGGCGACCTGGCGGCTGGCCGAGGTCCGGCTGCTGGACGTGCTCGTCGGCAGCCTGATCGGCGGGGTGTTCGGACTGCTCGCCTGGCCGCGGGGCGCGCACGACGAACTGGGGCGGGCGGCGGCGGGCCTGCTGCGCCGGGCGGCCGAGGTCGTGGTCGCGACGGGAGCCTCGGTCGCGGCGGGCGGCCCGGGCGGGGGCGCGGCGGCCGGGCGGGGGTACCGGTCCCTGCGGCACGCGCTGATCCTGGCGGAGTCGGCGTACGCGCAGTACCAGAGCGAGCCCCAGCACTTCGGAGCCGGCGTCCCGCGCCCGCCCGGACCGGACTGGCAGGCGGCCCTGATGGCGGGGCACCACACCCTGTGGGGCGCCGACCGCCTGACGGCACCCCCGGACCCGCCCCCGTCGCCCGGACCGCTGCCGGTGACCGGACGGGCCTCCCCGGCCCCGGCGCCCACCGGCCCCGTTCCGGAGCCGGGTCCGCCGCCCGCGGGGCCTGCCGTGTCGGGGCGGGCCCCGGGCGGGGGAGGCGCGGCCGCGCGAACCGCGCCGCCGGGCCCGGCCGGGCC
>NZ_JBHVUQ010000227.1:0-10393 GCF_042884105.1 Streptomyces sp. NPDC058157 | reverse complement strand
GCCCTCGTCCGCGAGGGTGGTGACGGCGTCGGCGAAGCGGACGGCCTCACGGACGTGGCTCACCCAGTAGTCGGCCGAGCAGAACTCCTCGGCGGTAACGGCCCGGCCGGTGAGGGTGGAGACCACCGGCAGGACGGGAGTCCCGAACACGGTCTCCTCTACGGCCTCACGGAAGGCGTCGAGCATCGGCTCCATCAGCGGGGAGTGGAAGGCATGGGAGACGGCGAGGGCCTTGGTCTTGCGGCCGTCGGCCGCGAGCCGGTCCACGACCGACGCCACCGCGTCCTCGGCGCCCGAAACCACCACGGCGGTGGGCCCGTTGACGGCGGCGATCCCCGCACGGCCCTCCACCCCGGCCAGCAGCTCCCGCACCTCCTCCTCCGAGGCCTGGACCGCCACCATCACGCCCCCCGACGGGAGGGCCTGCATCAACCGGCCACGGGCAGCCACCAGCCTCGCCGCGTCCTCCAGCGACAGCACACCCGCCGCATGCGCGGCGGCGAACTCCCCGATCGAGTGCCCGGCCAGAAAGTCCGGGCGGACGCCCCAGGACTCCACCAGCCGGAACAACGCCACCTCGACCGCGAACAACGCCGGCTGCGTGAACCGCGTCTCGCCCAGCAACTCCGCGTCCCCACCGAACACCACCTCCCGCAGGGGAAGTTCCAGGTGCGGATCCAGAGCGGCGCACACGGCGTCGAAGGCCGCCGCGAACACCGGGAAGAACTCATACAGTTCACGCCCCATCCCCAGGCGCTGGCTCCCCTGCCCCGAGAACAGGAACGCGGTACGTCCGGCGGCCCCCGTCGACGCCGTGCCGCGTACGGCACCGGCCGCCGGACGGCCCGTGGCGAGGGCCTCCAAACCCGCGAGCAGCTCCTCCCGGCCGGCCCCCACGACCGCGGCGCGCAGCTCCAACGAGGCGCGCGACAGGGCGAGCGACCGTCCGACGTCGGCGAGCCCGAGGGCCGGGTGCGCGGTGACGTGGGCCGCGAGGCGCTGCGCCTGGGCCCGCAAGGAGGTCTCGTCCTTGGCCGACAGCACCCAGGCGACCGCGCCCAATACATCACCGGCGGCGGTGGTGGCCGTGGCGGCCGGCTCGGGCTCCGCGCCCGGTGCGTACTCCAGGACGACGTGGGCGTTGGTGCCGCTGACGCCGAAGGAGGAGACGCCCGCGCGGCGCGGACGCCCGCCGTCACCGGCCCATTCACGGGCCTCGGTCAGCAGTCGCACCGATCCCGTGGACCAGTCGATGTGGGGGGACGGCTCGTCGGCGTGGAGGGTCTTGGGGAGCACCCCGTGGCGCATGGCCTCGACCATCTTGATCACGCCGGCGACACCGGCGGCGGCCTGCGTGTGACCGATGTTCGACTTCAGCGAGCCCAGCCACAGGGGCCGGTCCGCGTCGCGGTCCTGCCCGTAGGTGGCGAGGAGGGCCTGGGCCTCGATCGGGTCACCCAGGGTGGTACCCGTGCCGTGGGCCTCCACCGCGTCCACGTCCGCCGCCGACAAGCCCGCCTGGGCCAGCGCCTGGCGGATCACCCGCTGCTGCGCGGGACCGTTCGGGGCGGTCAGACCGTTCGACGCGCCGTCCTGGTTCACCGCAGAGCCGCGGACCACCGCGAGCACCCGGTGCCCGTTGCGGCGGGCGTCGGAGAGCCGCTCCACGAGCAGCATGCCCACGCCTTCCGCCCAGCCGGTGCCGTCGGCGTCGGCGGAGAAGGCCTTGCAGCGGCCGTCGACGGCCAGCCCGCGCTGGCGGCTGAACTCCACGAAGGTGTTCGGGGTCGCCATGACGGTGACACCGCCGACCAGGGCCATCGAGCACTCGCCCTGCCGCAGCGCCTGCGCCGCCAGGTGCAGGGCGACGAGCGAGGAGGAGCAGGCCGTGTCCACGGTCACCGCCGGGCCTTCCAGACCGAAGGTGTACGAGAGCCGCCCCGAGGCGACGCTCCCGGACGTGCCCATGCCGAGGTGTCCTTCGAGCCCTTCGGGTACGGTCCCGCCGAGCTGGGAGCCGTAGTCGTGGTACATGACGCCGGCGAACACACCCGTACGCGAGCCCTTCAGCGTCGCCGGGTCGATACCGGCCCGCTCGAACACCTCCCACGAGGTCTCCAGCAGCAACCGCTGCTGCGGGTCCATGGCGAGCGCCTCACGCGGCGAAATCCCGAAGAAGGCGGCGTCGAACTCCCCCGCCTCGTACAGGAACCCGCCCTCACGGGCATAACTCGTCCCCGCATGATCCGGATCCGGGTGGTACAGGTCATCCAACGCCCAGCCACGGTCCACCGGGAACCCGCCCACGGCGTCACCACCCTCGGCGACCAACCGCCACAGATCCTCCGGAGAACGCACCCCACCCGGATACCGGCAGCTCATCCCCACGATCGCGATCGGCTCGTCCACAGCCGCCACCGGAACCACCGACCCGGCATCAGCCGCGTCGGCGTCCGGTCCCAGCAGTTCGGTGAGCAGCAGGCGGGTGAGCGCCTCGGGGGTCGGGTGGTCGAAGACGAGGGTCGCGGGAAGTCGCAGGCCGGTGGCGGAGTTGAGGGTGTTGCGCAGTTCGACGGCGGTCAGGGAGTCGAAGCCGAGGTCCCGGAACTGCCGGTCGACCGCCACCGAACGGGTGGACGCGTGGCCGAGTACCGCGGCCACCTGGGTGCGCACCAGGTCGAGGACGAACGCGTACCGCTCCTCCTGGGGCAGGGCGGCGAGCCGGTCGGCCTGCGTGGTCTGCCCGGCCGCCGTCCGCGGGGCGCCGTCGAGGCTGCGCCGTACGGAGGTGCGGACCAGCTTCCGCAGCAGCGGGGGCAGGGTGCCCGCACGGGCCTGGGTCTGCAGTGAGGCGGTGTCCAGGCGGACGGGGACCAGCGCGGGCCGCTCGGAGCGGCAGGCGGTGTCGAAGAGGGCGAGCCCTTCCGCCGCTTCGAGGGCGATCAGTCCGGAGCGGCTGATCCTGTGCCGGTCGGCCGCGGCCAGCCCGGCCGTGAGCGCGCTGCTCTGGGCCCACAGGCCCCAGGCGAGGGACACCGCGGGCAGCCCCTGGGCCCGGCGGGATTCGGCCAGGGCGTCGAGGTAGGCGTTCGCGGCACAGTAGTTGGCCTGCCCGGCGCTGCCGAGCGTGCCGGCGGCGGAGGAGAACAGGACGAAGGCGGACAGGTCCGCGTCGCGGGTCAGTTCGTGGAGGTGGAGCGCCGCGTCGGCCTTCGGCCGGAACACCCGGTCGACCCGGTCGGGGGTGAGGGCGGCGACGGTTGCGTCGTCGGTGACGCCGGCCGCGTGGACCACGGCGGTCAGCGGGTGTTCGGCGGGAACCGTCGCGAGCAGGGCGGCGAGTGCGGCGCGGTCCGCCACGTCGCAGGCCACCGTCCGCGGTTCGGCGCCCAGTTCCCGCAGCTCCTGCGTGAACTCGGCCGCGCCGGGGGCGTCCTGGCCCCGGCGGCCGGCGAGCAGCAGGTGCCGCACTCCGTACGCGGTGACCAGGTGGCGGGCGACCAGTCGGCCGAGCGTGCCGGACGCACCGGTGATCAGTACCGTTCCGTCGCCGGTGAAGGGTGTGGGGGCGTCCTCCTCCGCCCGGGCCGTGTCGTCGGCCCGTACGAGCCGCGGGACGAGCAAGCCCCCGGCTCGGAGGGCCACTTGAGGCTCGCCGCAGGCCACGGCTGCCGCCAGCAGGGCCGTGTCGTCGGCGTCGACGTCGGCGTCGGTGTCGGTGTCGGTGTCCACCAGCAGGAACCTGCCGGGGTTCTCCGCCTGGGCCGAGCGTACGAGACCCCAGACGGCCGCCTGGGCGGGGTCCGCGGGGCTCGTGTCGGCCCCGGTGCCGACCGCGCGGCGCGTGACGACGACCAGTCGCGAGGCGGCGAACCGGTCCTCGCGCAGCCACTCCTGGACGAGTTCCAGTGCGCGGCGCGTCACGGCGGCCGGTGCGGCCCCCTCCCCCGCGCCCTCGGGCGGCGTGGTCAGGGCGACGGCGACCGTCTCGGGTACGGAGCTCCCGTCCAGGTCTGCGAGGCGCGCGCACCGGACCGGGGCGGCTCGCTCCGGCTCGGAGACCGGCTCGCACGTCTCCCACTCGACCCGGAACAGGGCGTCCCGCAGGCCGGTCCCGCCCCGGGCGGCCTCGTCGGCCCCGGCGAGCTGTTCGGGGGTGATCGTGCGCAGGAGCAGCGCGTCGACCGAGGCGACGGGCCGTCCCCGGCCGTCGCCGATCCGCAGCGCGACCGCGTCCGGCCCGGTCGCGCCCCGGGTCAGGCGGACGCGAAGGGTCTCGGCGCCGCTGCCGTACACGCTCACGCCGTTCCAGGCGAAGGGGAGCCGGCCGGTCTGGTCGTTGCCGGAGAACTCCCCGACGCTCAGGGCGTGGAGGGCGGCGTCGAGGAGGGCGGGGTGCACGGCGAACCCGTCGACCGGGGTCCCTTCGGGCAGTGCCACCTCGGCGAACAGTTCCTCCTCCCCGCGGCGCCAGACGGCGCGCAGCCCCTGGAACACCGGCCCGTAGTCGAATCCGGCGTCGGCCAGCCGGTCGTAGCAGTCCTGGAGGGCCACGGCGGTGGCGCCGGCGGGGGGCCACGCCTCGCCGTCCGGCTGCGGCGGGGTGCGGTCGGTGTCGGGGACGAGGAAACCCGTCGCGTGGCGCGTCCAGGCATCCTCCCCGCCGGCCTCGGCACGGGAGTAGATCTTCACCGGCCGCCGCTCGGCGGTCTCTTCCGCGGCCTGTTCCGCGGCTCCGACGACGACCCGGACCTGGACGGCGCCCTGTTCCGTGAGGACCAGGGGTGCGGCGAGGGCCAGTTCCTCGACCCGGCCGCAGCCGAGTTCGTCACCGGCTCGTACGGCCATCTCCAGGAAGGCGGTACCGGGCAGCAGGGTCACACCGGAGACGGCGTGGTCGGCGAGCCAGGGGTGGGTGGCGAGGGACAGCCGTCCGGTGAGGAGGGCGCCCGCGCCGTCGGGGAGCAGGGCCGTCGCGCCGAACAGCGCGTGACCGGCGCCGGCCAGTCCGGCGGAGGCGACGTCGCCGGTGACGGCGGGGGCGTCGAGCCAGTAGTGCTCGTACTGGAAGGGGTAGGTGGGCAGGTCGACGCGGCGGGCGCCGCGCCCGGCGTGGACGGCTTCCCAGTCGACGGGGGTGCCGTGGACGTGGAGCCGTGCGAGGGCGGTGGTGACGGCCAGGTCCTCGGCGCGGTCGCCGCGCAGGACGGGGACGGTGAGGGCGCGCTCGTCGAGGAGCTCCTGGGCGAGGGCGGTCAGGACCCCGCCGGGCCCGATCTCCAGGAAGGACCGCACCCCTTCGAGGGCCAGGCAGTCCACCGCGTCGGCGAAGCGGACGGCCTCGCGGACATGGTTCACCCAGTAGTCGGCCGAGCAGAACTCCTCGGCGGGAACGATCCCTCCGGTGAGGGTGGAGACCACCGGGAGCTTCGGGGCCTCGAACGAAACCGATTCCACGACCTCCCGGAAGGCGTCCAGCACGGGGTCCATGAGCGGGGAGTGGAAGGCGTGGGAGACGGCGAGGGCCTTGGTCTTGCGGCCGTCGGCCGCGAGCCGGTCCACGACCGACGCCACCGCGTCCTCGGCGCCCGAAACCACCACGGCCGTGGGCCCGTTGACGGCAGCGATCCCCGCACGACCCTCCAGCCCGGCCAGCAGCTCCCGCACCTCTTCCTCGGAAGCCTGAACCGCCACCATCACACCGCCCGACGGCAGCGCCTGCATCAGCCGGCCACGGGCGGCCACCAGCCTCGCCGCGTCCTCCAGCGACAGCACACCCGCCGCATGCGCGGCGGCGAACTCACCCACCGAATGCCCCGCCAGGAAGTCGGGGCGTATCCCCCAGGACTCCACCAACCGGAACAAGGCCACCTCGACCGCGAACAACGCCGGCTGGGTGAACCGCGTCTCGCCCAGCAACTCGGCGTGCTCACCGCCGAACACCATGTCTCGGAGAGGGAGTTCGAGGTGCGGGTTCAGAGCCGCGCACGCGGCGTCGAAGGCCGCCGCGAACACCGGGAAGGCCTCGTACAGTTCACGCCCCATCCCCGGGCGCTGGCTCCCCTGTCCCGAGAACAGGAACGCGACCCGGCTGCCCCCGATGGGCGCCCCCTCGGGGGTCTCCCCCCGCTGGAAGGCGGTGGCGGTGGCGCGGTCCGCGATCAAGTCCTCCAGCGCGCCGACCAGTTCCTCCCGGTGCGTACCCACCACGGCGGACCGCAGGTCCAAGGCGGACCGCGGGGCCAGGGAGAGGGCGACGTCGAGGGGGTGGAGGCCGGGGTGGGCGGTGAGGTGCGCGAGGAGGCGTCCCGCCCGGGCGCGCAGCGCCGCCGGGTCCTTGGCGGACAGCGGCCAGACGACGGCCCGGTCCGGGGCCGGCGTGCCCGCGGTCGGGGCCGTCGGGGCCCCGGGCGTCGCGGGCTGTTCGAGGACGACGTGGGCGTTGGTGCCGCTGACGCCGAACGAGGAGACACCCGCCCGGCGCGGACGGCCCGCCTCCTGCGCCCACTCACGCGCCTCGGTCAGCAGCCGCACCTCCCCCGCCGACCAGTCCACGTGCGGCGAAGGCTCGTCCACGTGCAGGGTCTTCGGCAGCACCCCGTGCCGCATCGCCAACACCATCTTGATCACACCCGCCACACCCGCGGCGGCCTGCGTGTGCCCGATGTTCGACTTCAGCGAGCCCAGCCACAGCGGCCGGTCCGCCTCGCGCTCCTGCCCGTAGGTGGCGAGGAGGGCCTGGGCCTCGATCGGGTCACCCAGGGTGGTGCCCGTGCCGTGGGCCTCCACCGCGTCCACGTCCGCCGCCGACAAGCCAGCCTGGGCCAGCGCCTGGCGGATCACCCGCTGCTGCGCCGGACCGTTCGGGGCGGTCAGACCGTTCGACGCGCCGTCCTGGTTGATCGCGGAACCCCGGACGACGGCCAGCACCTGGTGGCCGTTGCGGCGGGCGTCCGAGAGCCGCTCGACCAGCAGCATGCCCGCACCCTCGGCCCAGCCGGTGCCGTCGGCGTCGGCGGAGAAGGCCTTGCAGCGGCCGTCGACGGCCAGCCCGCGCTGGCGGCTGAACTCCACGAAGATGTTCGGGGTCGCCATCACCGTCACGCCACCCACCAGGGCCATCGAGCATTCGCCCTGCCGCAGCGCCTGCGCCGCCAGGTGCAGGGCGACCAGGGACGAGGAGCAGGCCGTGTCCACCGTCACCGCGGGCCCTTCCAGGCCGAAGGTGTAGGCCACGCGGCCGGAGGCGATGCTGCCCGCGCTGCCGTTGACGAGGTAGCCCTCGAAGCCTTCGGGGGCGACGGGGAGCCGGGAGCCGTAGTCGTGGTACATGACGCCGGCGAAGACTCCCGTGCGCGAGCCCTTCAGCGTCGCCGGGTCGATACCGGCCCGCTCGAACACCTCCCACGAGGTCTCCAGCAGCAACCGCTGCTGCGGGTCCATGGCGAGGGCCTCACGCGGCGAGATCCCGAAGAACCCCGCGTCGAACTCCCCCGCCTCGTAAAGGAACCCGCCCTCACGGGCATAACTCGTCCCCGCGTGATCCGGATCCGGGTGGTACAGCGTGTCAAGCGCCCAGCCACGGTCCACCGGGAACCCGCCGACGGCGTCACCACCCTCGGCGACCAACCGCCACAGATCCTCCGGAGAACGCACCCCACCCGGATACCGGCAACTCATCCCCACGATCGCGATCGGCTCGTCCACAGCCGCCACCTGAACCACCGCCCCGCCATCCACCGCGTCGGCGTCGGCTCCGAGGATCTCGGTGCGCAGGTGGCGGGTGAGGGCCAGCGGGGTGGGGTGGTCGAAGACCAGGGTGGCGGGCAGTCGGGTGCCGGTGGCGGCGCCCAGCAGGTTGCGCAGTTCGACGGCGGTGAGCGAGTCGAAGCCGAGGTCCTTGAAGGGGCGTTCGGGCTCGACCCGGTCGGGCGAGGCATGGCCGAGGACGGTGGCGACCTGGGCGCGGACGAGGTCGCCCAGGACACGGTCCTGCTCGGCCTCGGGGAGCCCGTGCAGGGTCGTGGCCAGAGCGGAGGCGCGTTCGGCGGGTGCCGCGGTGGAGGCGCCGGGCCCGCCGCGCGCCGGGCGGACGGGGGTCCTGACCAGTCCGCGCAGCAGGGCGGGGACCTTGCCCTCGGCCGCCTGGACGCGCAGTCCCGCGTGGTCCAGCGGCGCCGGGAAGAGGACGTCGGCTCCGGCCGCGCAGCCGGCGTCGAACAGGGCGAGTCCGGTGGCGGCGTCCATGGCGACGAGGCCCATGCGGCGGATCCGCGCGAGATCGGTGGAGTCCAGCTTGCCGGTCATGCCGCTGCCGTCGGCCCACAGGCCCCAGGCCAGGGACACGGCGGGCAGGCCGGCCGCGTGGCGCTGCTGGGCGAGGGCGTCGAGGAAGGCGTTCGCGGCGGCGTAGTTGGCCTGGCCGGCGCCGCCGAGGGTGGCGGAGACGGAGGAGAACAGCACGAACGCGGACAGGTCCATGTCGCGGGTGAGCTCGTGCAGGTGCAGGGCGGCGTCGACCTTCGGGCGCAGCACGTGGTCGAGGCGTTGCGGGGTGAGGGCCGGGACGATGCCGTCGTCGGTGACGCCGGCCGCGTGGACCACGGCGGTCAGCGGGTGCTCGGCGGGGACCGCCGCCAGGAGTGCGGCCAGGGCGGGGCGGTCGGCCACGTCGCAGGCGGCGGTGGTGACCCGGGCGCCGAGGGCGGTGAGTTCGGCTTCGAACTCGGCCGCGCCTTCGGCGGCGGGGCCCCGGCGGCCGGTGAGCAGGAGGTGGCGGACGCCGTGCTCGGTGACGAGGTGGCGGGCGACGAGCCGGCCGAGGGTGCCGGTGGCTCCGGTGACCAGGACGGTGCCCTCGGCCGGGAAGCCCGGGCCCTGGGGGGCCGCGTCGGCCGGGCGGCCGGTGTGGGGGGTCAGGCGCGGCAGCAGGACGGCGTCGCCGCGCACGGCGAGCTGGGGTTCGCCGGTGGCCAGGGCGGCCCGCAGGGCTTCCCGGCCGGGTCCGGCGGCCGGGTCGAGGCCCGGCTCCAGGTCGAGGAGGACGAAGCGGCCGGGGTTCTCCGACTGGGCCGTGCGGAGCATGCCCCAGACGGCGGCCTGGGCCGGGTCCAGCGCGGTCCGCTCGGCGGGGGTGGTGGCGACCGCGTGGCGGGTGACGACGACGAGCGGGGTCCCGTCCGGGTGCTCCTGCGCGAGCCGGTCCTGGATCACGGCGAGCGTGCGGTGGGCGGTGGCCCGTACGGCTTCGGCCGTGTTCCGCGGTGCCGCGTCGGGGTCCGGGCCGGCGAGGGCCACCACGCAGTCGGGTTCGGGAGCGTCGGCGGGCACCTGGACGGGGGTCCAGTCGAGGCGGAGGAGGCTGTCGGTGCGGGGGGCGGCCGCGGCGCGCAGCCGCTCGGCGGAGACCGGGCGCAGCACGAGGGCGTCGACCGAGGCGACGGTCTGCCCCGCCGTGTCGGCGACCAGCACGGAGACGGTGTCCGGGCCGGCCGGGGTCAGCCGGACGCGGACGGCGGGGGCTCCCGTCGCGTGCAGGGTGACTCCGCTCCAGGAGAAGGGGAGCAGGCCCTGGCCGGTGGCGGTGCCGGAGAGCAGGCCGAGCCAGGAGGCGTGGAGGGCGGCGTCGAGGAGGGCCGGGTGCAGCCCGAACGCGCCCGCGTCGGGCGCGGTGGGGGCGGGCAGGGCCGCGGCCGCGTACAGGGAGTCGCCGAGCCGCCAGGCCTCCGTGAGGCCGCGGAAGCCCGGGCCGTAGCCGAAGCCGAGGTCGTCGAGGAGTGCGTAGAGGTGGCCGGTGGCGACGGGTTCGGCGCCGTGCGGGGGCCAGGCCGCGAGCTCGGGGGCGTCCTGGGGCCGGACCGTCGGCGGTTCGGGGGTCAGGGTGCCGCCGGCGTGCCGCGTCCAGTCGGCGGACGTGGCGGGGTCCTCGGGGCGCGAGTGGAGCTCCAGAGTGCGGCGGCCCGCGGGGGCGGGGGCGCCCACGGTGAGGCGGAGCTGGACGCCGCCGTGTTCGGGCAGGACGAGCGGGGCCTCCAGGGTGAGGTCCTCCAGGTGTGCGCAGCCCGCTTCCTGCCCGGCCCGCAGGGCCAGTTCGACGAAGGCGGTGCCGGGGACGAGGACGGTTCCGGAGACGGCGTGGTCGGCGATCCAGGGGTGGGTGGCCAGGGAGAGCCGGCCGGTGAGCACGGTGGAGCCGTCCGGGAGCACGACGGTGGCGCCCAGGAGGGGGTGTTCGGTGTCGGTGACGCCGATGGCGGTGGGGTCGGCGGCGGCCGGGACGCGCAGCCAGTAGGTCTCGCGCTGGAAGGGGTAGGTGGGCAGGTCGACGCGGCGGGCGCCGCGTCCGGCGAACACGGCTTCCCAGTCGACGGGGGTGCCGTGGACGTGGAGGCGG
>NZ_JBHVUQ010000226.1:0-10409 GCF_042884105.1 Streptomyces sp. NPDC058157 | reverse complement strand
CTGGCACCGCCCGGCTCCGGCGACGACGCGGAAGCGGACCCGACGGCCTTCCTCCTGGACGCCGAACCCCTGTGACGCGCCCCCGGGCGCGGCCCGCTCCGCCGCGTCCGCCGCCCCCCGCACGGGCTTACCGCCGGTACCCCTTCCGGGTATCCCGTCCCGGGCCCCCCGATGATCATCCGCGGTGGCCCATAAGGGAGAATCCGGAACGCCGGGCACGACCATCCCGGCGGCACCGCGCCGGTCACCCCCGGCCTTACGCACGACAGGAGCACGCCCGTTGACCGAGGACAGGCGCGAACAGGTCCGACCCTTCGTGCGGGCGGGGGAACGCCTCGTCGCCGTGTGCGCGTACGAGCTCGGACCGGGCGTACCCACCCCGCCCGAGGACCTGCTCCCCCCGGCCGACCACTCCGCCCTCCACCGCCGCATCGAGGCGAAGCTGCCCAAGCCGCTCGCGCAGCTGGTGCGGACCCGCGTCATCGATCCCCGGCGCTCGCGGCCCGCCGCCGCGGCCGCCGCCGTGGACCGGCTGCCGGACGCCGTGGACCAGCTCGGCACCCGGCTGATGCACGGCAAGAGCATGGAGGGCGGCTGGCAGAGCTCGGCCGGGCACTTCCTCGTCAGCCGGGCCGGGGCGCGCGGTTCGGTCACCGGGGTCCTCGCCGTCACCGACCGGCGCTGGTTCGGCCTCACCGACGTCTCGCACCTGTGGCAGTCGACGCCCGTGATGAAGGAGTACTGGGAGGCGCCCCGCTCGGCCGTCGCCGCCGTCCGGGCCAGGCCGACGGGCGTGCTCCAGCGGGGCCGGATGGACCTGGAGTTCACGGACGGCTCCTGGGTGGCCCTCCTGGCCTCCGTCCCCGCCCAGGCGATCACCTTCGCGGAGTCGGCGTCCCACTACCGCTGAGCCGAAGCGGCCCGGGCGTACCGTTCCCGTGCGGCCCCGCGACACGTCCCGGCCTGCGCGGGGCCACCCGCCGCCCTCACCCCGGGCGGCGCGTGACCGCGCCGGGGCCCCTCCGCCGGCCCCGCCCCGGGCCGGGGACGCCCCCGGCCCCGCCCGGGACCGCTCCGGACGTCCCCGGCTCCGTCCAGGCCGCGCGGGCTGCCCCGGACACCCGGCCCGTGCCGGGCGGCGCATGGAGGGACCGGTGGTGGGGCAGATGCCCGGCCACAGTTCCGTGAGCCGGTGGGAGCCGGCCGGTGACGCGCAGGAGGCCGTGATGGACGGCAGCGGACTCTCGCACCGGGAGAGGAGGGCCCTGACCGCGATCGAACGCGCCCTGCGCACCGACCCGCGCTTCGAGCGGGCCATGACGTCCGGGACCCGCCTCTTCGCCCAGGAACCGGACCCGGCCGACCGGCCGCCCGACGGCCGCCGCGGCGTCCTGGGCGGCGTGGTCTGCGCCGTGACCGCCGTCGCCCTGACCCTGCTGCCCCTGGCCGTCGCCACCTCCGAGCCCGCCCTCGTCGCCGCCTTCACCTTCTCGTACGCGGCCACCCTGGCCGGACTGTTCCTCCTGGTCCGCCGCTGGTGCCGGCGCAGCGGCTGAGCCCGCGCCCCGCCGGGGGAGGGGGAATGCCCGGCCGACCGGCGGGCAGGCGCCGGGCATGACCTTCGAGCACCCCGCGAAGAAGACCGGCCGCGGCCGCCGCGGCCGCTTCGAGACCCTGGCCGAACTGGCCTCGAACTTCACCAGCTCCGCGGCCTTCCTGCTGCTCTGCGCCACCCTGGTGGCCGGCTTCGCCGCGGTCCACCTGGCCGGGCTGTCGATGGAGCGGCAGCACCTGGCGGGCGACGCCATGGGCGCCCTGTCCCTCCTGCTGCTGGCCCTGCTGAAGAACTCCGAACGCCGGGCCGAGCACGCCATCCAGCGCAAGCTCGACGCCATCGCCGCCGCCCTGCTGGAACAGCAGGAGGGCGACCGGAGCGAGGCCCACCGGGACCTGGAGGACGCCATCGGCATGGAGGACCGGCTCTGACACCGTCCCGGGGCCGCCGACTGGCCCCCGGCCGGGCCGCTTTCGGGTGACACCGCCGCCCGCCTGCGCCACCGCCCCCGGCCGGCCGCGCCACGATCGCAGGCGGCCGGTCATGAACCGGTCACGACCTGCCGATCGGGCCGGGCGCCACCGCGCCCCGCGCCCCGGACCGCCGCGGGAGACCACGTGCACGTCCTGCTCCTCGCGAGCGCGTTCAACAGCCTCACCCAGCGCGTCCACGCCGAGCTGCGCGACCACGGCCACAGCGTGGCCGTGGAACTCGCCCTCCCGGGCCGCCCCCTCGCCGAGGCCGTACACCGCCACGCCCCCGACCTCGTGCTCGCGCCGATGCTGCGCACGGCGATCCCCGAAGAGGTCTGGTCCGCCCACCCCTGTCTGATCGTCCACCCGGGCCCGGTCGGCGACCGCGGCCCCGCCTCGCTCGACTGGGCCGTGCAGGAGGGCCGCACCCGTTGGGGTGTGACCGTCCTGCAGGCCGAGGCCGAGATGGACGCCGGCCCCGTCTGGGCCACCGCCGAGTGCACCGTCCCCCCGGTCGGCAAGAGCGACCTCTACCGCGGGGAGATCGCCGACGCGGCCCTGGAGGCCGTCCTGCTCGCCGTGGAGCGCTTCGCCTCCGGAACGTACCTCCCGCGGCCCCAGCACCACGCCACCGCCCGCCCCGGCCTGCGCCAGGAGGGCCGCCGCATCGACTGGGAGGCCGACGGCACCGAGCGGGTCCTGCGGGTGCTGCGCGCCGCCGACTCCCGGCCCGGTGTACGCGACGAACTGCTCGGCGCACCGTGGTACCTGCACGGCGGCCACCCGGAGGACCGGCTGCGCGGCCGCCCCGGGGAACTGCTGGCCACCCGCGCCGGGGCGGTCTGCCGGGCCACGGCCGACGGCTCCGTGTGGATCCCGGAGCTACGGGCCGTCCACGCCCCCGGCGAGCCCCCCGCCCCGCGGCTGCCCGCCGTCCTCGCCCTGGGCGACCGGCTGCCCCCGCTGCGCGAGCACCCGGCGCCCCTGCACCCCGGCCCCGGCCGCCACACCTGGTCCGACATCCGCTACCGGGAGGAGGGGCAGACCGGCTTCCTCTCGTTCTCCTTCCCCTCCGGGGCCATGGACACCGATCGCTGCCGCCGGCTGCTGGAGGCCTACTGCAGCGCCCTCTCCCGCCCCACCTCGGTCCTCGTCCTCGGCGGCGGCCGCGACTTCTTCTCCAACGGCATCCACCTCGGCGTGATCGAGGCCGCCGCCGACCCGGCCGCGGAGTCCTGGGCCAACATCAACGCCATGGACGACCTGGTGGAGGCCGTCCTGACCACCACCGACCGGCTGGTCGTCGCCGCCCTCGGCGGGAACGCCGCCGCCGGCGGGGCCATGTTCGCCCTCGCCGCCGACGAGGTCTGGTGCCGCTCCGGCGCGGTCCTCAGCCCCCACTACCGCCTGATGGGCCTGTACGGCTCCGAGTACTGGACGTACACCCTGCCGGCCCGCGTCGGCGGGGCCGCCGCCGCCCGGCTCACCGAGGACGCCCTGCCGCTGAGCGCCGACGCGGCCCTGGCCCTGGGACTGTCCGACCGCACCCTCGCCTGCCCGCCCGAGGCCTTCGCCGAGGAGACGGCCCGCCTCGCGGCCCGCCTGGCCGCCCTGCCCGCCACCTCCGCCCGCATCGCCGCCAAGAAGGCCCGCCGGGACCAGGACGAGGCCCGGCGCCCGCTGGCCTCCTACCGGGCGGCCGAGCTGGACCGGATGAAGCGCACCTTCGACGACCCGCACGCCCCCTACCACACCCTGCGCCGTGCCTTCGTCCGCAAGGAGCCCGTCCGGGAGACCCCGCCCCACCTCACCCGCCGCACCGGCCCGGCCGCCGCCCGCGTCACCGGTCCGGCCGTACAGGACAGCGCGTCCCCGGCGGGCTCCTGCTAGCAAGGAAGAGGTGCGGTCCGCCCGCCCCCTCTCCACCTCCCCCCCCGCATCCCCTCCGAAGGAGGCCCCGCATGGATGCAGCAACGTCGGACCCGGTCGAGGACCCGACGATCCACATCCTCTGGATCAACGCCGGCCTGAGCTGTGACGGCGACTCGGTCTCCCTCACGGCCGCCATGCAGCCGAGCATCGAGGAGATCGTCACGGGCGTCCTGCCGGGCCTGCCCAAGGTGGCCGTCCACTGGCCCCTGATCGACTTCGAGTGCGGCCCCGTCGGCGGTGCCGACACCTTCGTCGAATGGTTCTTCAAGGGCGAGCGCGGCGAGATCGACCCGTTCGTGCTCGTCGTCGAGGGCTCCATCCCCAACGAGTCGATCAAGCCCGAGGGCTACTGGTGCGGCTTCGGCGACGACCCCCGCACCGGCCAGCCGATCACCACCAGCGAGTGGATCGACCGGCTCGCCCCCAAGGCGCTCGCCGTGGTCGCCATCGGCACCTGCGCCACGTACGGCGGCATCCACGCCATGGAGGGCAACCCCACCGGCGCCATGGGCGTGCCCGACTACCTCGGCTGGGACTGGACCTCCAAGGCCGGCATCCCCATCGTCTGCGTGCCCGGCTGCCCCATCCAGCCCGACAACTTCTCCGAGACCCTGACCTACCTGCTGTACCAGGCGGCCGGGTCGGCCCCGATGATCCCGCTGGACGACAAGCTCCGCCCCACCTGGCTGTTCGGGCAGACCGTCCACGAGGGCTGCGACCGCGCCGGGTACTACGAGCAGGGCCAGTTCGCCCACACCTACGACTCCCCGCAGTGCCTGGTCAAGCTCGGCTGCTGGGGCCCCGTCGTCAAGTGCAACGTCCCCAAGCGCGGCTGGATCAACGGCGTCGGCGGCTGCCCCAACGTCGGCGGCATCTGCATCGCCTGCACCATGCCGGGATTCCCCGACAAGTTCATGCCGTTCATGGACGCGCCCCCCGGATCCCACGTGTCCGCGAAGGCCAGCGGAGCCTACGGGGCCGTGATCCGGCGCCTGCGCGCGGTCACCCAGCACACCGTCGACCAGGAACCCAAGTGGCGCCACGCCGGCCGCAAGCTCACCACCGGCTACCGCCCGCCCTGGTGACCCGCCCCCCTCCTCCCGACCGATCCCACCCCACCCCGTAGCGAACGAAGGGTCACGGCACAGACGATGGCACCGAAGACGAACGCGGCCGGCGACGGCAGCGGCCTGGTCGAGATGGCCTGGGATCCGATCACCCGGATCGTGGGCAGCCTCGGCATCCACACGAAGATCGACTTCAAGCAGAAGCGCGTCGCCGAGTGCTACAGCACCTCGTCGGTCTTCCGCGGCTACAGCGTCTTCATGCGCGGCAAGGACCCCCGCGACGCGCACTTCATCACCAGCCGCATCTGCGGCATCTGCGGGGACAACCACGCCACCTGCTCCGTCTACGCGCAGAACATGGCCTACGGGGTCAAGCCGCCGCACCTCGCCGAGTGGATCATCAACCTCGGCGAGTCGGCGGAGTACATGTTCGACCACAACATCTTCCAGGAGAACCTGGTCGGGGTCGACTACTGCGAGAAGATGGTCCGCGAGACCAACCCCGGCGTCCTCGAACTCGCCGAGCGCACCGAGGCCCCGCACGCCGCCGACCACGGCTACCGCACCATCGCCGACATCATGCGCTCCCTCAACCCCATCGAGGGCGAGTTCTACCGGGAGGCCCTCCAGGTCAGCCGGTACACGCGCGAGATGTTCTGCCTGATGGAGGGCCGCCACGTGCACCCCTCCACCCTCTACCCGGGCGGCGTCGGCACCATCGCCTCCGTCCAGCTGTTCACCGACTACATGAGCCGCCTCATGCGGTACTGCGAGTTCATGAAGAAGGTCGTCCCGCTCCACGACGACCTGTTCGACTTCTTCTACGAGGCCCTCCCCGGCTACGAGGAGGTCGGCCGCCGGCGCGTGCTGCTGGGCTGCTGGGGCGCCCTCAACGACCCCGAGCACTGCGACTTCACGTACGCCAACATGACCGACTGGGGACGGAAGATGTTCGTCACCCCGGGCGTCGTCGTCGACGGCAAACTGGTCACCAACGACCTCACCCAGATCAACCTCGGCATCCGCATCCTGCTCGGCAGCTCGTACTACGACGACTGGGAGGGCCGCGAGCAGTTCGTCACCCACGACCCGCTCGGCAACCCCGTCGACCCGCGCCACCCGTGGAACCAGCACACCATCCCCGCCCCGCAGAAGCGCAACTTCGACGACAAGTACAGCTGGGTGATGTCCCCCCGCTGGTTCGACGGCAAGGACCACCTGGCGCTCGACACCGGCGGCGGCCCCATCGCCCGCCTGTGGTCCACCGCCCTGTCCGGGCTCGTCGACGTCGGCTACGTCAAGGCCACCGGCCACAGCGTGGTCATCACCCTGCCGCGCACCATGACCAAGCCGGAGACCACCTTCGAGTGGAAGATCCCGAAGTGGTCCAACGCGCTGGAACGCAACCGCGCCCGCACCTACTTCCAGGCCTACGCCGCCGGCATCGCCCTGCACTGCGCCGAGCAGGGGCTGGCCGAGGTCCGCGCCGGACGCACCCAGACCTGGGAGAAGTTCGAGGTCCCCGACGAGTCCATCGGCTGCGGCTTCACCGAGGCCGTCCGCGGCGTCCTCTCCCACCACATGGTGATCCGCGACGGCAAGATCGCCAACTACCACCCGTACCCGCCCACCCCGTGGAACGCCAGCACCCGCGACACCTTCGGCACCCCCGGCCCCTACGAGGACGCCGTGCAGAACACGCCGATCTTCGAGGAGAACACCCCGGAGAACTTCAAGGGCATCGACATCATGCGCGCCGTGCGCAGCTTCGACCCCTGTCTGCCCTGCGGGGTCCACATGTATGTCGGCGGCGGCAAGACCGTGAAGACCCTGCACGTCCCCACCGGCCTGAGCGGACTCGGCGGATGAGCGCCGCCGCCGACGCCCGCCAGGCGGGCGCACGCGTCGAGGAGGTCCTCGACCGGCTGGCCGGGTCCGGGGACCGCGCCGCCTGCGCCTCCGCCGAGGAACTCGTCCGCGTCCTGATGGAGTTCTACGGGGCCGGCCTCGCCCGGATCACCGAACGGCTCGGCGCCGGTTCGCTGGCCCCGCTGCTCGACGACGACCTCGTGGCGAGCCTGCTCACCCTGCACGGCCTGCACCCCGAGGACGCCCACACCCGGATCGGACGGGCCCTGCGCTCCGCCGGCGCCCCCGTCGAGCTCCTCGGCTTCGACCCCGCCACCGGAGTCCTGCGGCTGCGCACCGCCCCCGCCGCGGCCTCCGGCTGCGGCTGCGGATCGGGCTCCGGCGGCGACGCCACCCGCGCCGCCCTCGAGGACGCCCTCGCCTGCTTCGCCCCCGAAGTCACCGGCGTCGACATCGAGACGGCCGCGCCCCCGCCGCCCCTGCTCCAGATCGGCACCCGCCCGCAGACCCCGGCCCGGGTGCCGTGACGGGCCCCCGCCCCCGGGGGCTGCACCGCTTCACCGGCCCCCGCCCGCCCCGTCCCGAGAGCTGCGGACTGTGCGGGACACCCGTGCCCCCGGACGGCCACCGCCACCTGGTGGAGACCGAGCAGCGGACCCTGGTGTGCGCCTGCACCGCCTGCTCCCTCCTCTTCGACCGGCCGGGCACCCGCACCGGCCGCTACCGCGCCGTCCCCGACCGCTACCTCGCCGACCCCGGGCACGCGTTGGACGACGCGGCCTGGGAACGGCTGCGGATCCCCGTCGGCGTGGCCTTCCTCTTCCACAACGCCGCCCTCGGCCGCCTCGTGGCCCTCTACCCGAGCCCCGCCGGAGCCACCGAGAGCGAACTCGACCCCGACACCTGGCAGTCCGTCCTCGGCGCCGGCCGCCTCGCGGGACTCCTCGAACCCGACGTGGAAGCCCTCCTGCTGCACCACACCCCCGGCCGCACCACCTGCCACCTGGTCCCCATCGACCTCTGCTACGAACTCGTCGGCCGGATGCGGCTGCTGTGGCGCGGCTTCGACGGCGGCGCCGAGGCCCGCGCCGCACTCGACACCCTCTTCGCCCACGTCGAGGCCCGCGCCCGGATCCTCGCGGAGGCCGGCCCCTCATGACCGACCTCACCTTCACCTGCACCGGAGTCCGCGCCGACCCCTACGCCGCCGGCCCCACCCTCGTCCTGCGGCTGCGCGTCACCGCGGCGACCCCCGACACCCGGGTCCACGCCCTCGCCCTGCGCTGCCAGATCCGCATCGAACCGGCCCGGCGCGGCTACGGCCCCGACGAGGCCGAAGCCCTCGCCGACCTGTTCGGCGACCGCTCCCGCTGGGGGAGCACCCTGCACCCGGTGCAGTTCGCCCAGGTCGGCCTGCTGGTGCCCGGCTTCACCGGGGAGACCGAGACCGACCTCGTCATCCCCTGCACCTACGACATGGACATCGCCTCCACCCGCTACTTCAACGCCCTCCAGGACGGCGAGGTCCCCCTGCTGCTGCTGTTCTCCGGCACCGCCTTCACCGGAGCCGGCGGCTTCCGCGTCGAACCCGTCCCCTGGGACCGCGAGGCCGTCTGCCGGATGCCCGTCGCCGTCTGGCGGGAGATGGTCGAACAGCACTTCCCCGGCTGCGGATGGCTACGGCTGCCCCGCGACACCATGGCCGCACTGCTCGCCTACCGCTCCCGCCACGCCCTCGCCTCCTGGGAGACCACCCTGCGCGCCCTGCTGGCCGCCGCCGAACCCGCCCCGCCGCCGCTCCCGCTGCCGGGCACCCCCGCCCCCCGCGTCACCGAGAGGGCCGCCCCATGACCACGACGGCCCCCACCGCCACCGCCCACCGCTCCGGGCGCCGCTTCGAGACGGCCCGCCAGGTCGCCGACGCCGTCCTCTTCGAGGGCTACGTCCTCTACCCCTACCGGGCCTCCGCCGCCAAGAACCGGATGCGCTGGCAGTTCGGCGTCCTCGTCCCGCCCGCCTGGGCCCCCGCCCAGGGCGAACACAGCCTCCAGCGCACCGAGATCCTGATGGAACCGCGCGGCGCCGCGACCCTCTCCCTCGAACTGCGCTTCCTGCACGCCCAGCGCCGGACCGTGCAAGAGGCCCGTGCGGACGGCACGTTCACCGACACCGCCGCACTCCACCTGCCCGACCGCGTCCTCGTCCCCTGGGACGAGGGCACCGAGGAACGGGTCGAACTGCGCGTGGCGGTACCGGAACTGACGGAGAAGGAGATCGTCCTCCCCTTCACCCGCCCCGCCCGCGAGGACGTCGAACCGGTGCTCGACGACCACGGCCGCACCGTCGGCCGCCTGGTCCGGCGCACCCAGGAGGCCGAGGGCGTCGTCCGGCTGCACGCCGAGGAACTCGAAGGCCCCTACCGGGTCCTGAAGCTCACCGCCGTCGTCGAGAACACCAGCCCCTGGACCCCCGACGGGCCCGGGACCGCCCGCGAGGAGGCCCTGCCGCGTTCGCTGGTCGCCGCCCACCTCCTGCTCGGCCTGAACCCGGGCTCCTTCCTCTCCATGACGGACCCGCCCGAATGGGCCCGCTCCGCCGTCGCCGGCTGCGCCAACCTGCACACCTGGCCGGTCCTGGCCGGCGAGGACGGCCGCGCCGACGTGGTCCTGTCCTCCCCGATCATCCTGGAGGACCACCCCGCCATCGCCCCCGAAAGCGCCGGGGAGATGTACGACGCCACCGAGATCGACGAGATCCTCGCCCTGCGCACCGCCGCCCTCACCGACGAGGAGAAGCGCGAGGCCCGCGGCACGGACCCGCGCGCGGCGGCCGTCGTCGACCTGGCCGAGACCCTGCCGCCCGAGGTCCTGGAACGGCTCCACGGAGCCGTCCGCTCCCTGCGCGCCGCCACCGGGGCGACCGTACCCGGGGAGCCGGCGCCGGACGCCCTGTTCACCCCGGAAACCCCCTGGTGGGACCCGGCCGGCAGCGCCCCCGCCGAACCGGCGCCCGACCGGGTCCTGGTCGACGGCACCCCCGTCGGCCCCGGCAGCCGCGTGACCCTCCGCCCCGGGCTCCGGCGCACCGACGCCCAGGACCTCTTCCTCCAGGGCCGCACCGCCCGCGTGGAGGAGGTCCTGCACGACGTCGACGGGGGAGTGCACCTGGCCGTGACCGTGGAGGGCGACCCGGGCGCCGACATCCGCCGCGAACAGGGCCGGTTCCTGTACTTCCAACCCGACGAGGTGACCGCCCTGGAGGAGCCGTGAACGGCCGGGTCCTGATCGCCGGCATCGGCAACGTCTTCCTCGGCGACGACGGCTTCGGCGTCGAGGCGGTGCGCGCCCTGTCCGCGCACGCCCTGCCCGACCACGTGGAGGTGGTCGACTTCGGCGTGCGCGGGGTGCACCTGGCCTACCAGCTCCTGGACGGCTACGACACCCTCGTCCTGGTCGACGCCACCGAACGCGGCGGCGACCCGGGGACCCTGTACCTGATCGAGGCGCCCGGCTC
>NZ_JBHVUQ010000225.1:0-10480 GCF_042884105.1 Streptomyces sp. NPDC058157 | reverse complement strand
CAGGCGACGGCCTCGTCGTCCCGGTGGTTGGTGGGTGCGTGGCGGAGCAGCCGCGCGGGCTCGGCCGCCTGGGTCGCGCCCAGCGCCAGCCGTGCGCGCGGGCCGCCGGACAGGGTGGCGAGCACCCGCCCCCGTTCGATGGGCTCGCGCTCGCCGAGCCGCCGCAGGACGGCGGCCACCCGCCGGTCGGCGTCCCTCCCGCCGCGCACCTCGTACTCCGCGACGAGCCGCCCGTACGCCTCTACCTCCCCGGGGCCGGCCAGGTGGAGCCGTTCCTCGGCGGCCCGGATCCGCCGCTCCAGCTCCCGCAGTCCGGACAGCGCCCGGTCCACGGCGTCACCGACCCTCGCCCCGGGCGGGAGTCCGAGGGTCTGGGCCAGGTATCCCACCCCGCCGGGCGCCCGTACGCACACCTCGCCGGCGTCGGCGCGTTCCCGCCCGGCCAGCAGCCTGAGCAACGTCGACTTCCCCGCGCCGTTGTCCCCCACGACCCCGACCCGCTCGCCGGGCCGCACGGAGAACCCGACCCGGTCCAGCACGGTCCGGGTGCCGTACCGCTTGTCGACCTCGGCCAGCACGACCTGGCCACCACCATCCGAAGCACGCACGGGCCCACCCCTTTCGTTTGACGAGACGTTCCGTCTCGCCAAACTCTAGGTGATCACCCGTGCGTCAGGCAAGACGTTTCGTCTCGCTGGGGCCTCAGAGGTGCTGCCAGAGCGCCGGGACGTTCGGCGGCTCCCAGCCCGCGATCGCGGTGTGCGCCTGCAGGCAGCGGTAGGCGGTCCCCGCGTACGTGACCCCGTCGCCCGCCCGGTACGCCTGGCCCGCCGTCCAGGTGCCCGTGGGCGGGGTCGTCGGCGGGGGAGTGGTGGGCGGGGTGGTCGGGTCCTGGGGTACGTCCAGGACGAAGTCGAAGGTGCCCTCCCGGCCGGGCCCCGCCTGGCGCAGGTTCATCAGCAGCCGGCTGTCGAAGAGGGTGTCCGTGCCGTTGCGCGGCTCGCCCGGGAAGTACAGCTGGGTCGTGACCACGCGGCGCCCGGGTGCCTGGAGTTTGACGTGCAGGTGGCGGGTGCGTCCGGGATAGAGCCCCGGGACGATGGTGGTCAGGCTGAACGAACCCTGCGCCGTGCTGAACTGGTGCCCGCGGAAGGCGTAGCCGCTGTTGTCGTACGCGCCGCTGTCGTCCGCCTGCCAGAAGTCCAGCAGCACGCCCGGGACCGGGCGGCAGCCCCGCCCGAAGACGTACCCGGTGACCGTGAGCCGGGTGCCGGGCGTACCGGCCGTGACCAGGGAGTCGCGCAACGGGGAGTCGGGCTTGAAGTACGGGCCCTCCGTCTGTTCCATCGTCGGGCCGTCGCCGTCGCCGTCGTGGCAGTCCGGGGTCGGGGCGAGGCCGGCGGCGCCCGGCGCCGGCAGGTCACGGGCGAGCGCGACGCGCCCCCCGATCAACAGCGGGGCGGCGCCGAGCGCGGCGGCCGCGCGCAGGACGGTCTTGCGGCTGACCCGGCGTCCGTCGCCCATGGGTTCCGGTGCCGGGGTGGGCTCCTGTGGTGCGGGCATCGAGGCCTCCTCGCCTGGACGGGTGGTGGGGTGGGGGGCGCGACGGGGGAGGGCGGAACCTGCCGGGGCCGTCGGCCGGGGCGGCCCGTTCGATCGCGGCCAGCAGCAAACCTACGGTCCGTCCGGGTGCGCGGCGATGGACTCGATCCGGGGATCGTGGTGATTTCGACCGGCCCAGTTCCGGAACTCGCCCGGCGACATGCCCGTCTCCCTCCTGAAGAACCGGCAGAAGTACGCCGGATCGGAGAACCCCGCCACATGGGCGATCTGACGGACGGTCATGGTCGTGCCGGAGAGCAGCCTCTTCGCCTCCAGCGTCTGCTGCCGGCGGATCAGACGGCCCGGCGAGAGTCCCGTGGCCCGCCGCACGAGCGTCTGGAAGTGCCCGGCCGACAGGCCGAGTTCCCGTGCGTACCAGCCGACCGGACGGCCCGCTCCGCCGGGTTCGCAGAGCAGCCGGCCGAAGGCCGCGGCCAGTTCGGCGGACCGGTCGCGCGCCGCGGCCGGGCCGTCCGGGGCGGTGCCGGCCGGGCCGAGCGTCCGGGACGCCCGGGCGATCAGGATGTGCAGGCAGGCCCGCAGCACGTTCCGGTAGCCGGGCCGCAGGTCCCGGTACTCGCCGCCCATGTCGGCCAGGAGCGCGGCGATCGGCGCGGCCTGGTCGGCGGCCGGGTGCCCGGGCCGGCCGGCCAGCACCCGCAGGGCGGCCGCGTCGTCCGCGTGGGGCAGCAGGAAGTCCTCGTCGAAGAGGACCACGTGCCCGGTGAGCCCGTCCGCCTCGGCCCAGTGGTGGACCTGGCCGGGGGTGATCACGCACAGCTGCGGGGGCTCCACCGGGCGGCGCACCAGGTCCAGCACGTGTGCGCCGCTCCCGCCGGTCACGTAGACGATCTCGTGGAAGGTGTGCCGGTGCGGGAAGGCGGCGCGCGACAGCGGGCCGATGGTGTCGAAGGTCCCGATCGCGAAGGGCATCAGGTGGGGGAGGGGGACGTCGAGGCGGTGCAGGGGCAGTTCGGGGTGGCTGGTGTTCCGGAGCGGGTCCATCCCCGCAGTCTCCGGGCCCGGCCGCCCACAGGTACAGACCAGTCACGGCCGTCTGCCGCCGTCGTGCGCCGTGGTACGGCGGGGAGTACCGCGCCACCTCCGCCGGGTAGGACGTGATCATGACCGAGATCGAGACGCATCCCCCCGCCCCGCCGCGCCGGCCCTTACGCCAGCTGCTGGCCGCCTCCGTCGGCAACGCCGTGGAATGGTACGACTGGTACGCCTACACCTTCCTGGCCACCCACATCGCCCGGCAGGTCTTCCCGACCGGCGCCGGCGACTCCCTCCTCCCGCTGCTCTCCACCTTCGCCGTCTTCGCCGTCGGCTTCTTCATGCGCCCGGTCGGCGGGCTCCTGATGGGCGCGATCGCCGACCGGCGGGGCCGGCGCACCGCGCTCACCGTCACCATCCTGCTCATGGGAGGCAGCAGCCTGCTGGTCGGCCTCACGCCGGCGTACGCGGCCGTCGGCGTGCTCTCCCCGGTCGTCCTCGTGGCCGCCCGGCTGCTCCAGGGCCTCTCCGTCGGCGGGGAGTTCGCCGCCTCGACCACCTTCCTCGTGGAGTCCGCCGGGCCCGGCCGCCGGGGCCTGTTCTCCTCGTTCCAGTACGTCTCCACCACCCTCGGCCAGCTCGCCGCCTCCGGCCTGGCCGCGCTGCTCGTGAGCCTGCTCCCCGAGGACGCCATGAACGGCTGGGGGTGGCGCGTGCCCTTCCTGCTCGGCGCCGTCCTCAGCCTCGCGGGCTTCTGGATCCGGCGCGGCGCCGAGGAGACCCTCGCCGCCCGCCCCGCCGCCGCCCCGCGCCCCGGCCTCTTCGACGCGCTGCGCCACCACCCCCGCGCCTCCCTGCTGATCGCGGGCATCACGGCCGGCGGCACCCTCGCGTACTACACGTGGACCTCGTACCTGCCGACGTACGCCGAGCTCCGGACCGGGATCGCCAAGGGCGACGCGCTGCTCGCCGGAACGCTGTCCCTGGCCTTCTTCGCCCTGCTCCAGCCACTCGGCGGCCTGCTGTCCGACCGCTACGGACGCAAGCCGGCCCTGCTGTTCTTCGGGCTCGGCTTCGCCCTGCTCGTCGTACCGCTGCTGCGCGCGCTGGACGGCTCGTTCCTGTCCCTGCTGCTCGTCCAGTGCGCCGGCATGGTGCTGCTCACCGGCTTCACCTCGGTCTCGGCGGCCGTGAACGCCGAGGTCTTCCCGGCCCGGGTGCGGGCGGCCGGCATCGGCTTCCCGTACTCGCTGACCGTCGCCCTCTTCGGCGGCACCGCCCCCTACCTCGGCACCCTGCTGCAGGACCTGGGCCGGCCCGGCCTGTTCCCCTGGTACGTCGCCGTGCTGTGCCTGTGCTCCTCGGCGGTCTACCTGCGGCTGCCGGAGAGCGCCCACGCGCCCCTCGACCGCTGACCGCCGCCCCGGCGGGCGGTGTGCCCGCGCGGCGGGGTCAGGTGATCGACGGGTAGGAGACGACGTTCTCCTCGACGCTGTCGGAGCAGGGGTACAGGCGCGCCTCGGCGCCCTGGTAGAGGCCGCCCCACGAGTTCACGCAGTTGGCGGCGGCGACGCGCGGCTGGAGCTGCCGTCCGCTGCCCGCGTGGACGAAGTTGAACTGGGTGTCGCCCGCGGAGCCACTGGCGCAGGGGTAGAGGCGCATGTGGTTGCCGGTGGCGTCGCCGCCCTCCCAGTTGTTCACGCACAGGAGGCGGCCCTGGGGGTCGTAGGTCTGGGCCGCCCGGATCGTGAAGTGGGTGGCGTCCTGCGCCGACAGCCACCACTGCTGGGCCGAGCTGCCGTTGCAGCCCCAGATCTGGACCTTCTGGCCGACGACGAAGTTGCCGCCGGAGACGTCGAGGCAGTAGCCGCCGTTGAACCGGACCTCTCCCGCGCCGTATCCGGCGTGGGCGGTCCCGGTGCCGAGCGTGACGGCGAGCAGCGGAGCCGCGGCGACGGCGGCGATCTTGGCAATGCGGTGACGCACCGTGAGTTCCCCCTGTGATCAACGAAGTTGATGTTGATCATAGGGGGAACGGAGCGCCCGGCCGCTCCGGCCCGGACGGGGGCCGGGGCCGGGACGACTTCTCAGCGGCGGTTGTCCACCACCGCGAGGAGCTTGCCGCTGGTGGGGCTGCGGTCCAGCGACGCTCCGCCGACCGCCTCGACCACCAGGTCCAGCAGCTCCTCCGCCACCGCCGAGCGCAGCTCCGGGTAGCCGGACAGGAAGACCTCCCGCAGCCGCTCCGGATCCGTCGCCGGCGCCTTCTCCACCCGTACGGTCAGCCGCTCGCGCGCCTGCGCGGCGTCGAGCCGGATCTGCAGCTCGCCGCGGTGGCCGCCCCGCTCCTCGGCCAGCGCCAGGAAGCGGCGGTGGTTCAGGAAGTACGTGGCCACCCGCATCACGTCACCGGTGCGGCCCATCAGCTCGAAGCGGGGCGCCCGCCGGCCGCAGGGGCAAGGGCCCGCCATCTCCCGGCCGAGGTCGCCGATCAGGTAGCGGCCCAGGTCCTGGCCGCGCCGGGCGTGCGTGGTGAACACCAGCCGGCCCGTCTCGCCCGGGGCCACCGGCCGGTCCTCGGCCAGGTCCACGATCTCCAGGGTGTGCAGGTCGGCGTGGAGGTGGTGGACGCCGCCGGAGCTGTCCGCGCACTGGTAGCCCAGCGGGCCGAGGTCGGTGCTGCCGTAGGTGATCGAGCGGACGACCTCGATGCCGAACTCGGCCTTCAGCGTGCGCCGCTGCTCCTCGGTGAAGTGCTCGCCGCCGTAGAAGACCTTGCGCAGGCCCCCGTACGCGCGCAGTGCGTCCGCCTCCGCGTGCAGCAGCTGCCACAGGTAGGAGGGCATGCCGAAGAGGGTGTCGGCCCCGTGGTCGATCAGCGCCTGTGCCGTCGCCCGGTGGTCGGGGCCCGCCGACAGGGGGAGCTGCACGCCGCCGAGCCGTTCGAGTACGGAGAAGAAGCTGATGAAGCTGCCGTACATGCCGCCGCAGTAGAAGAGGTTCGCGGTCCGGTCCCCGGCCGGGTCGTAGCCGGCGGCGAGCAGGCCGCGGGCGGCGGCGTGCATCTGGGTGTCGTAGTCGTCGTAGCTGAAGACCGACAGGGCCGGAGCGCCCGTGCTGCCGCCGCTGCGGAAGTACAGCTCGGCATCGGCCCGGGCCAGTTCCCGGGCCGGTCCCTGCACGTCCTCCTTGCCCAGCAGGGGGCCCGTCGGAGGCGGCAGGACCACGGGCCGGACCAGGTCGTCGAGGCAGGCGGTGGTGGCGAACCGCTCCGGGTCGGCCTGGACGGCCACCCGGCGGCTGTAGCGCTGGAGGGCGTAGACCCCGTCGTGCGGCTCGCCCGCGTAGCTCTCCTGCATGGACCCGACCGGGGTGACGCGGGTGACGCCCGCGGCCAGCGCGGTGCGCGACAGCTCGGCGACGTCGGAGCGGCTGCCCGCGATGCCCGCCGTCTGCAGGTAGCGGCGCATCGGGCGCAGGGTGGCGATCAGCCGCTTCCGGGGCAGCGGCTTGACCCACACGCTGCGGTGCAGCGGCGAGGCCGTGAGCGGTGCGCGGGTGTCGGCCATGACCCGCCACGAGCCGTCGGGCGCGGCGAACACCCGGGTCAGCCCGAGGTGTTCCTCCAGCCGGGCGACCAGCTCGGTGGTGGTCAGCTCGGCCGCCTCGGCCGGATCCGCCCCGTCCGCCACGGAAGCGGAGGCGGCCTCCGCCGGCGGGCGGGTCGCGAGGACAGCGGCGAAACGCCCGGCGAAGGCGAACAGCTCCTCCTCGTCCTCGGTGTCGAGGTAGACCACCTGGGGGCTGGAACAGGCCTGCTGCTCGTACCGGCACACGTCGTCCGCGAGGGCCTCCAGCGTGCCCGGATCCGACCAGACGTCCTGCGTCAGGTAGGCGAAGGAGATCCGGTGCCCCCACTCCACCAGCCGGCAACCGGCCGGTACGTGGGCGGCCACCCCCTGGACGGCGTCCTCCCCGCCCCACACGGCGACGGCGTCCGCCGGCGCGCACATCATCCGCAGCCACTCCTGCCGGGCGGACGGGAAGCGCAGGACGACGATCCGCGCGGCGAGCGCGCCGGTGGGATCGAGGGCCGCCAGCTCGGCCGTCAGGTGCTGGGTGAAGAGGGAGTCGGCGCTGCTGGTCTTGAGGACGTTGACGTTCCCGGCGAGGAGGCCCTCGACGATGCTCAGCGGCGCGACCGTCGAGGTGTTGCCGGGGGCGATGTGGGCGACCAGGCCGACGGGTGCCCACGCCTCGTAGACGCTCTCGCGCGGATCGGCCCGGTTCAGCCGGCCGGGAGTGGCGCCGCCGAGTTCGCGGCGCAGCTTGCGCGTCAGCTCCCGGCGGTCCAGCAGGCCGCCGAGCTCGGCGAGGACGGCCGGGTCCTCTCCCGGGGGCAGCTGCGCCGCGAGGCGGGCGCGCACCGGGTGGGCCGGGTCGCGCAGGGCGGTGGCGAGGGCTTCGCAGGCCGCCAGCACGGTCTCGGTCTCCAGCACCGTCGCCAGCGCGGCCTCCACGGCGGCCGGCAGGGCGGCGAGGCGTCGCCCGGCCTCCTCGTCGCCGATGAAGGCGCCCTGCCAGTAGTGGGGCGCGTCCGCCGCGCCGTGCCGTGCGTTCGCGGCCGCGGTCATGTTCTCCGTCACGGTCAGGCCATGCCCTTCATCAGTTCCGCTGCGGCCACCGCGCAGCTGCGGTTGCGGCTCACCCCGGCCCGGCCGTGGACGGTGAACCAGGGGGTCTTCAGCTCGCACCCGCAGGCCTCGCCCGGCCGGAGGGAGGCGAGGTCGCCCATGACCACGCTCTGCGCCGGTACCGAGGTGATGTACGGGGACACCAGGTGCAGGTAGCCCCGCTCCCCGTACGGCAGGGGTTCGAGGGTGCGCGTGGAGCGGATCGTGACCCGGGACCACACGGGGGCGTGGAGGCGGTGGTGGTCGCACTCGATGTACGGGATGCAGTGCTCGACCGACCCGAAGGTGTCCCGGATCCGCTCGCCCGGGATGCCCAGCTGCCCGGTGACGCGGGCGTACAGCTCCTCCTTCCCGATCCGCCGGTCGGAGTGGCCCTTCCAGCCGCCGCCGAGGACGACCAGGGAGCCCTCGGGCAGGCGCAGCGGGGGCAGTCCCATGGCCCGCATCCGCTCCAGGGTGAAGAAGAGGAAGGCCGGGAAGCCGAGGATGCGCACGGGTGCGTCCTCCCGCTCGAAGCGGCGCAGCGCGGCGATGCAGCCGAAGGGGTCGAACTCGTGGTCGCCGCCGGTGTTGCGCAGGGCGTACTCGACGCTGCGGGCCGGGGCGAAGTCGCACAGGTAGTTGTCGGTGAAGGCGGTCCCCAGGTTGAGGGAGGGGGCCGGTTCGTAGCTGTACAGGAGGTAGTTGACCTCCTGGTCGGGGGTGATCCAGCCGTTGCGCTCGAAGATCCGGGCGACCATCCGCTGGGCGGAGCGTATGGTCCAGCGGTCGAAGAACATCTGCGACTTCTGACCGGTGGTGCCGGAGGAGGTCAGGTGCAGCTCGACGTCCTCGCGCGGGACGGAGAGGACCTCGTGCCGCTTGAAGAAGTTCGCGTGCACGAGCGGCGTGCGGTAGGGCCCGTCCGGCGCGGTGGCCTCGTACAGGGAGCGGAAGAAGGGGGAGCGTTCGGCGTGCCAGGCGTTGGTCTCCGCCATGGCGGCGGCGAACAGCTCGTCCTCGGCGGGTCCGAAGGCGTAGGGGTCGGTCAGGTCGCACAGCTGCTGTACGTGCGGCAGGAGGGCCGGGTCGGGTACGGCGACCGGCGCGAGATGGGGGTTCATGGGGCAACCTCGGATGACGTGGGCAGGTGTGTCGACGCCCAGGCCGACACGTAGCAGTCCAGATAGGGCTTCAGGGGCGGTTCGACGGCGACGCCGCGGAAGTCGATGCGCTCGCTGGAGCGGGACAGGACGGCGTAGTCGTGGAAGCCGTCGCCGTCCGCGCGCATCGCCGGGTAGACGGCCCCGGCGACGAACCCCTCGGCCAGGAAGGCCGCGAGGACCTCCTGGTGCGCGAGCGGTACGAGGGCCTCGACGTAGCCCGCTCCCGCGCGGGCCAGGGCCCGGGTGACGGGTTCCAGGCACGCGGCCGCGGCGGCCGGGTCGGGGTGGGCGGTCAGCAGGGAGCAGTACCCTCCGGCGCGGTTGAGGTACGCGTAGACCTCGAACCGGCCGTCCTCGGGGGTGAGCAACACGTTCGGGGTGTGCAGCGGGTAGAACCAGCCCTCGGCGCCGGGGAACCGCTCGCGGAAGCGGCGGCGGACGAAGGCGGGGGCTTCGATCACCTCCAGCCGGTCGTCCGCGGGGTTCCGCGCCGCGGGCGGGGCCGGGTGCGGACCGGCGGCGGCCCGCACCCCGGGGTAGCCGATGCCGAGCGCGGCCCCGGCGGTGCGCAGCAACGGCAGGAGCGGGGCGGGCACTTCGGTGACGGGTAGGCGCCGGTCCAGCACCCCGGCGGAGTGACGCGCGTAGAGTGCGAGGCTCTCGCGGCTGCGCAGATCCACCGCGTTGGGGAGGATCCCCAGCGGGCGGAAGCCGTTGCGGGCGACGACGCGCTGCGGGCCGGCGCTGACGGTGCGCACGGTCGCGTACACGGAGTCCAGCCGGCCCGAGTCGAGCATGCCCGCGCACAGGGCCCCGGTGAGGGTGGCGGCCAGGCCCGCCGAGCGGTGCCCGGGGTGCACGGCGATGCCCTCCAGGCGGCCGATCCGGCTGCCCGCCTCGCCGTGGATGGCGGCGGACCCGGTCAGCGCCCCGGTGTCGGCGCAGCGGGCGACCAGCCAGAGCGAGTGCGGGTCCTCGATCAGCCGGGCCATCTCGGCCGGGTCCGTGCCGAGGGCCACGGGGTAGTGGGGTCCGTAGACGGCGTAGTAGAGCTGGCGCAGTTCGGCGATGTCCGCGCACGCGGCGGGGGTGACGACGGGACTCACCGCTCACCTCCGGCGGACCCGGCCGCGGGGGACTTCAGCAGGGCCAGCGCGCACGCGGCGGGGACCAGGCCCGCGCCCTGCACCAGGCACAGCGCCCGCGGGGAGAGGAAGTCCCCGGCGAGGCCGAACGCCAGGGAGGCCACCGGCACGGAGGCACCCAGCACGGCCTGCATCACGGCGAAGAAGCCGGGCTTGTCGGCCGGCGGCACCAGCCGCTGGAACAGGGCCACGAAGCGGACGCTGACGGCCCCGGCGCACCAGCCGGCCACCACCAGGCAGCCCATGACGGCGGCGCGGTGCGTGAGCAGCCCCGGCAGGGCGAGGGCGAGGGCCATCAGGCCCAGACCGTACGCGCCGGCGACCGTGGGGCGGCCCGGCAGGCGGGTGCCGGTGAAGGCGCCGACGAGCGTGCCGGTGCCCAGCGAGGCCTCCAGCAGGGCCACGGTGCCCCCACCGCCCGCGAGGACCGAGCGGGTGTAGAGGGGGATGACGACGAACACGGCGGCGGTGAAGAGGTTCGCCGCGGTGAAGCAGACCAGGATCCGCCGTACGTAGGGGAGTTCGGCGAGGATGCCGCGCAGGGTGCGCCGCCGCGGCGGGTCCGCGGCGTCGGCTCCGGCATCGGTTTCTGCGTCGGCTCCGGCGGAGGCTCCGGCGTCGGCTTCTGCGCCCGGTACGACGCTGCGGAACCGGGCGCCCGCGACGAGGAGGGCGGCGCCGAGGTAGGCGCCCGCGCAGCCGGCGGCCAGCCCGGCCACACCGGCCCGGTCGACGGTCAGGGCGCCGAGCAGCGCTCCGCCGAGGCCGGCCAGGGACTGGGTGGACAGCTCGAAGCCGGTGGCCGTCTCGATGTCGGCGTCGTCGACGAGTTCGGGCACCGAGGTGGTCAGGCAGGGGTCGAAGAACGCCTGGCAGGCCGCCAGGGCGAGTCCGGCCG
>NZ_JBHVUQ010000224.1:0-10528 GCF_042884105.1 Streptomyces sp. NPDC058157 | reverse complement strand
GGGCGAAGCCGACGGGCTGGGACACCGAGTGGGGGCCGCGGACGCGGGTGCCGAACACGACCACCTCGCAGCCCGGGGCGACCCGGCAGTCGACGGTGCGTCCGTCGACGGTGGTGAAGGACGCCGACAGCGCGACCGTCTCGTCCAGCCGCCCCCGGTCGTCGGTGGCGGGCGGGCGGGAGCGGGGGCGGCAGCCGGTGGCCTCGGTGGAGCCGGCCGCGCACTCCATCACCAGCGAGTGGTACTGCGGTTCGTACCCACGCCCGGTGACGTGTACGGACTGGCCGTCCGCGAGCGCCTCGGACGGGTCCACCCGTACGGTGGGAGCCGCTTCCAGCGCGCCGTGGGGCCGGAACCCCAGCGGGACGGTGGTGAGGACGGCGCCGGTGTTGTCCGTCAGGGCCAGCCGGCACGGGTGCGCCGCGGTGGCGGTGCGGCAGTCGAAGGTGCCGGCGCCGGTGGCGAGTTGCGCGTAGAGCTTCTTGGGCGACTTGGCCAGGGTGCCGTCGGGCAGCACGCGGAACTGCCGTCCGGTGTCCTCGTCACAGGCCCCCGCCACCGTGTCCGGGGCGCACAGCTCCACCCATACGTACGCCTTGGGCGGGCCGCCCTTGACCGCGAAGCCGACGACGTCCCCGTCGAGCAGCCCGGCGGTCCGCTCCACCACCAGCTGCGGAGCGGCGGGCCGTGCCTGCGCCGCCGCCCCGCCCGCGGCCGATCCGGCCCCGGCCAGGGCCAGCACCAGGCCGGCCCTGCCGAGAACCCCCCATAACCCCATCGTGGATCCCTTCTGCTGCGCCTGTCAGGTCGAGGGGATCCTCCTGCCGCCGGGCCGCCCGCCACAAGGACGCGAACAGGCCGTCGCCCGGCGGCCCGGAGCGTCAGCCGCGGCGGCCTTCGCGGGCCAGGGCGGGCACGAAGCGGGCCGCGTCCAGGGTGCCGACGCCGGTGGCCATGTCGTAGCCGTTCACCGCCTGGTAGCCGGTGACGCCCTGGTAGCTGTTGTCCGTACCGTCGTTGACGTCGACGATGCCGGTGGAACGGTCGTACGCGGAGCGCCCGTACAGGCGGTACAGCGCCTCGTGGATGTCGCCCAGGCGCTTGCCCGCGGCCTGGTCGGCCAGGGCGACGATGCCGGCGAACAGGGGGCTGGACTCGCTGGTGCCGCCGGAGACGTCCCAGCCGGTGGCCGCCGGGTCGTAGCTGGAGTACAGCCACGCGCCGCCGTCGACCGCGGCGGCCATGGAGATGTCCGGGGTGCCGCGGCGCTGGCCGACGACGTTCTTGACGCCGTTCTGGAAGGCGGGGCGGGTGAAGACGTGGGACTGGCCGCCGCCGCCCGCGCCGTTGTCGTTGTAGACGCTCTCGGGGGCGGTGCGCCGGCCCGCGTCGTCCAGGTGGAGCTGGGTGCCGCCGACGGAGGTGACGAGGGGGTCGGAGGAGGGCCAGGAGTTGACGCGCTCGTGGTAGTAGCCCGTGCCGTCGGCGGTGCTGTCGGTGGCGCCGCCGTCGCCGGAGGAGGCGAGGACGGTGACGTGGTTGCGGGCGGCGGCCTCGAAGGCGTAGCGCAGCTTCTTGATGCTGGAGAAGTCTCCCTGGTCGAAACCGGGGAAGGTGTTCTCCGTGGCGCCGAAGCTCTGGGTGATCACGTCGCCGATGCCGTGGTCGATCAGGGCCTTCTCGGCGTCCATCATCTCCGGCAGTCCGGTGGTGCCCTCGGTCTCGGCGACCGCGGTCTCCACCAGGACGATCTTCGCGTCCGGCGCCACCGCGTGCGCCATCTCCACGTCGAGGGTGGTCTCGCCGGCCCAGCCGAGCATGTCGGCGTTCTTCGGGTCCCACTGGGGGACCTTGCCCCACTTGACCACCTGCACCTGGGTGCTGGGTATCCCGAACTGCTTGCTGTAGACGTCCAGGTCGTGCTGGACGGTGGGCGAGCCGAAGGAGTCCACGATGACGATCGTGCGGCCCTTGCCGGTGACGCCCGCCTTGTACAGCGGGTTCAGGTCGTAGGCCTCGCGGTACTGGAGCGGGGTATAGCAGGCGATCTTCCACTTGGCCCGGCACTCCTCGACGGAGAGCGGGCTCCCCACGGCGCGGACCAGCTGGTGCCCGGCGACGGCCGGACGGGCCGCGGTGCGCGGGACGGCGGAGCCGTGCCCGGAGGCGGCGACGGCCTCGGAGGCGGCGACGGTCCCGGCGACCGGGGCGGCCGCCGCGGCGGTGAGCGCGAGGCCGGCGGCGGCTGCCGTGGTGACCGCGAGGCGCGGCCACGTACGACGGACTGGATGCATGGGGGACTCCCTTGGGGGGTGGCGCCGCTCGGGGGCGGCTCCCGCGATCACACCCGCCAAGTCATGAGCAGAACAAGGCTGTTTGACGCTTGATATCGAACGCTTTACCTGAATGCGGAAGACGCCGCCGAGTACCAAGACTGGACCAAGTCCCGCCCTGGATCAGCCGAGTTGAGCAGATACCGTCCCATTCGCGCCGCACCGCGGTGTCCGCTCAGCGGACGCGCACCGGCGAAATCCGGACGCCTTTCGGCCAATACCTGACGTGTCCATGGCGATCATGAAGTTCGCTGGCAACCTCTCCCCATCCCCAGCTGGAGTTGATCGACGCGCTCCACCCGGCCGGCCCGTCCAGGCCGCCGGTTCTCCACCCCCCACCACTCCGAAGGAGTCCGCGTGAAGTCCACGCACCGGCGGAACGCCACCGCCACCGGCGCCCTGCTCGCCGCCGCAGCCCTGCTCACCGTCGGCGTCCAGGCGGGCAGCGCCAGCGCGCAGCCCGGCGAGTCCGCGAACGCGGCCGCCGCCAAGGGCCAGCCCCGCAACCCGGGAGCACTGCCCGCGCAGCTCACCCCGTCCCAGCGTGCCGAGCTGATCGCGAAGGCGCAGAGCACCACGGCCGCCACGGCCAAGGAACTGGGCCTCGGCGCCCAGGAGAAGCTCGTCGTCCGCGACGTGGTCAAGGACCAGGACGGTACCACCCACACCCGCTACGAGCGCACCTACGAGGGACTTCCCGTCCTCGGCGGCGACCTGGTCGTCAACCGCACCTCGGCCGACCGCACGCAGAGCGTGAGCAAGGCGTCCAACGCCCAGCTCCAGGGCGTCAGCACCGCCGCCCCGGCCGACGCCCCGGCCGCCGCCTCCGCCAAGGCCCTGGACGCCGCGAAGGCGGTCGGCTCCAAGGCCGACAAGGCCGACGTCGCGCCGCGCAAGATCATCTGGATGGCGAACGGCGTGCCGACCCTGGCCTACGAGACCGTCATCGGCGGCCTCCAGGACGACGGCACCCCCAACCAGCTCCACGTCGTCACCGACGCCAAGACCGGCGCGAAGCTGCACCAGTGGCAGGGCATCGAGACCGGTGTCGGCAACACCCACTACAGCGGCCAGGTCACCCTCGGCACGTCGCAGTCCGGCTCGAACTTCACGCTGAACGACACGGGCCGCGGCGGCCACAAGACGTACAACCTGAACCACGGTACGTCCGGCACCGGTTCGCTCTTCTCCCAGACCAACGACACCTGGGGCAACGGGGCCAACTCCAACGCCGCCACCGCGGGCGCCGACGCCGCCTACGGCGCCGGGGTCACCTGGGACTTCTACAAGAACGTCTTCGGCCGCTCCGGGATCCGCGGCGACGGCGTCGCCGCCTACTCCCGCGTCCACTACGGCAACGCGTACGTCAACGCGTTCTGGGACGACGGCTGCTTCTGCATGACGTACGGCGACGGCTCCGGCAACAACGACCCGCTGACCTCGCTGGACGTCGCCGGGCACGAGATGTCGCACGGTGTCACCGCCGCCACCGCCGGCCTGGAGTACAGCAACGAGTCGGGCGGCCTGAACGAGGCCACCTCCGACATCATGGGCACCTCGGTCGAGTTCTACGCGAACAACCCCAGCGACCCGGGCGACTACCTCATCGGCGAGAAGATCGACATCAACGGCGACGGCACCCCGCTGCGCTACATGGACAAGCCGAGCAAGGACGGCGGCTCCGCGGACGCCTGGTACTCCGGCGTCGGCAACCTCGACGTCCACTACTCCTCGGGCCCGGCCAACCACTGGTTCTACCTGGCCTCCGAGGGCTCCGGCACCAAGACGATCAACGGCGTGAACTACGACTCGCCGACCTCCGACGGCCTGCCCGTCACCGGCATCGGCCGGGACAAGGCCCAGCTGATCTGGTACAAGGCCCTCACCACCAAGTTCAACTCGACCACGGACTACGCGGGTGCCCGCGCCGGCACGATCGCCGCGGCGACCGAGCTGTACGGCGCCGGCAGCGCCGAGGTCAACGCGGTCACCGACGCCTGGGCCGCCGTCAACGTCGGCGCCCGTTCGGGCGGCGGCAACCCGGGCACGGGCAAGGTCTTCGAGAGCACGACCCGCGTGGCCATCCCGGACTCCCCCGGCCCGGCCGTCACCTCGTCGGTCGCCGTCACCGGGATCACCGGCAACGCGCCGAGCACCCTCAAGGTCGGTGTGAAGATCACCCACACCTACATCGGTGACCTGCAGATCGACCTGGTGGCCCCGAACGGCACCTCGTTCCGCCTGCAGAACTCCTCGTCGGACTCCACGGCCAACCTGGACAAGACGTACACGGTGAACGCCTCGGCCGTGGCGGCCAACGGCACCTGGAAGCTGAAGGTCCAGGACAAGGGCGCCGCCGACACCGGCACGATCACCGACTTCAAGCTCACCTTCTGACCCACGGCCGACCGGCCGCGAACGGAACACGGGTGCCCGGAGCCTTCGAGGCTCCGGGCACCCGTGCGTGTCGCGCCGTGTACCGGCGGGTCAGGAGCGCGGCGAGACCTGGACGATCGCCTCGATCTCCACGAGCTGCTCGGGGACGGACATCTCGCTGACCCCGACGATGGTGTCGGTGGTGCGGTGGTTGCCCACGTACTCCTTGTGCAGCCGCGCGGCCGTGTCGAAGTTCTTGCGCAGGTCCTTGGTGAAGATCTTCATGCTGATGATCTGGCTGCGCGGGACCTTGTAGTGCGCGAGCACCTTGTCCAGGTTGTCGAACGCCGTGCGCACCTGCTTCTCGAAGTCGCCGGCGCCGACGAAGTTCCCGGCGGCGTCGTGGGAGACCTGCCCCGAGATGTAGACGGTGTCCCCGGCCCTGATGCCCTGCGAGTACCCGTAGGACTCCTCCCACGGCACCCCGAACCCGAAGTGGTCCCAGCCCCGGCGGGCCTGGTCCTGCGCGCTGGCACCCTGCGGTCCCGTGAAGGTGATCGTCGCGGCCACGATCGCGGCCGCCACGGCACCGATGCCGAACCTGCGCCCTGCCTTGGTCATTCGGTCTGTCCCTTCGTCCCGGTGGAGCCTGGAGCGACGACGCTGTCACGACCGCAATGAGAACCCCTCGCACCTGAATCGAATCCGGCTCAGGGGCTCGGACGGTCACCTACACGACCGCCGTCAGGCCGGCGCCGGCGCAGTCGCCCCGCACGCGCCTCGGCGAGAACGCCGGCGTGCTGTGGGCCGAGATCTGGCGGAGGTTCAGCCTGGTCGCCATGGTCTGCGTCGGCGCCATCCTCCTCTCTCCGGCCTGCGGCTCAGCTGGAAACACGTCGGAGCGTTCTCCCAGCTGTGGACCACCGGCTACGGCATCGCGCTGTCCGTCAAGGTGCTCCCGGTCCTCGGCCTGATCTCGGCCGGCGCCTTCAACCAGTTCTGGCTCATGCCTCGCACTGGCCGTCTCCCCATACGCCACGGCCAAGGCCTCCGATGCCCTGGCCCGCCGTACGCCGTCGGCCGGCGGGGTGGCATCATCACGGTGTCACGGCATCGGACCAGGAGGCCTGGTATGGGACTCGCTCTCGCCGCCGCGGTTCCCATCGGGGCGATGGCACTGCTGCTCGCCGCCTCCGGGACCGCCGTCCTCAGCCGGGGGTGGCTGCTCCCCCGGCAGCGCCGGCACGTCCTGCGCCCGCGGCTGTTCGGCTGGGCCCAACTGGTCATGGCCGGCGGGCTCGGCACCCAGCTCGTCGGCCTGCTGGCCGTCGACCCCGTGTACCGACCGGTGGTCGCCATGCCCGGCGCCCTGGCCCTCCTCCTCGGCCTGGTCCTGGTCGTCCGGGCCCAGCGCCCCGCCCGCACGGCCCACACCGGCTGACCGGGCAGGGGGCAGAATTGGACTCCGGGGTGTTCGAGCGAGCAGCAGTCAACGGGATCGAGACCGCCTATGTCACGTCCGGCGCAGGCGAGCCGCTCGTGCTGCTGCACGGAGGCGAGGGGCATCGCGGGCAGTTCGACATCCTGCTACCCCTGCTCGGCGACGGCATTCGGGCCATCCGCTACGACCAGCGCGACACCGGCGACACCCGCAACGGGCCCGAGCCGTACGACCTCGGCCGCCTGGCGGACGACTGTGCCGCTCTCGCACAGGCTCTGGGATACGAGCGCGTCCACGTCCTCGGGGTCTCCTTCGGCGGCATGATCGCCATGCAGATGGCGCTCCGGCACCCGGAGCGGATCGCGTCGCTCGTTCTGGCGGCGACCGCGCCGAGCCTGTCCATGACGGAGGACCTGACGGACCGCTTCGCCGCCCTCGAACCGGGCGAGGAGGAACAGTTCATGCTGGACCTCGTACTCACCCCGGAGGGCCAGGCGGCGGATCCACGGCTGGTCTCCGAGCTGGAGCGCGCCCTGCGCAGCCGGCCCGTGGAAGCCGGGACACGCCGGGCGGCAGCAGCGCGGGACCACGACTGCGCCGCCCGCCTTGCGGAGATCGCCGTACCCACGCTGGTCCTGCACGGGGCGGACGACCCGGTCATCCGGCCTTCGGTCGCCGAGTTCACGGCGTCCCGGATTCCGCGGGCCCACCTGGAACTCCTGCCGCACACCCGCCACGGCATCACCTTCGAGGCCCGAGCGCGGACGGCGACGCTCGTGCGCGAGTTCGTCCTGGCCCACCCCACGGGGGCGGTCGGCTGACCGGCCGGGCGGCTCAGTCGGTCGGCGTGTCCTCGGACTCCCAGCGCAGGAGGTCGCCCGGCTGGCATTCGAGGGCCTCGCAGAGGGCGGCGAGGGTGGCGAAGCGGACGGCCTTGGCGCGGCCGTTCTTCAGTACCGCCAGGTTGGCGGGGGTGATGCCCACGCGGTCGGCCAGTTCACCCACGGACATCTTGCGCCGGGCCAGCATCACGTCGATGTCGACGGAGATCGGCATCAGATCACCTCGTCGAGCTCGGCCTGCATCTGATCCGCTTCGGCGTACCGGGCCACCGCCTGGGCGAGCAGCATCCGCAGCACGAGGACGATGAGCGCGACCCCCAGGATGGCCACGCCCACCCCGGCCATGATGACGGTGACGCCCGGGTCCTCCCGCTGCCCCGGCGCGTTGAGGGCCGTGACGGCGAACCACACGGCGGCGGCCGCGACGATCGCGCCGATCACGCCGTCCACGTAGCGGAAGGCGGCGTGGGAGAACACGGTTCCGCGCCGCACCATGGCCACCAGCCGCCAGACGCAGACCAGGGCGACCTGGGCCGCCGCCATGCCCAGGATCGTGACCAGGCGCAGCGGGGTCAGCGGGAGCGACCCGTCCTCGGGGTCGGTGGCCAGCGCCCAGACCATCCCCGCCTGTACGAACACGGTGCCCGCGAACACGAGCCCGAGCACGGCGCGGAGCGCGCCTACGGTCAGCTTCCCCATGACGACTCATCCCTCCATCGATTCACGATGGGAATCTATCGAATTTCGATAGATGGGGCAAGGTGTCGTCTCCCGGTTCAGTGGCCGCCCCTCGGGGGCTCGCAGCCGGTGCCGTCGGGGTAGCCGCCGAAGGCGTCCACCGTGGTGGACCCGCCGGTCAGCGTGCCCTCCACGCACCAGGGGGAGGCGCCGACGTCGATCAGGAAGCCGACCCCGCCGGGGCCGTTCTGGTAGGTCCGCACCTTGTCCGCCGGGTAGCCGAGGCCGGTGAGGACGCTGTGGACGTGGGCCGGGGTGAAGCCGCCGCTCCGGCGCAGCGGTTCGAGGGCGCCGCGGACACGCCCCTCGGCCGCGAGACCGTCGCAGCGGCCCTGGCCGTGCAGCCGCAGGGGCATCCGGAAGGCATGGTTCTCGGCGTAGCGGTCGGGGGGCGCGGCGTCGGTGGCGGTGGGCGCCGGCGGCGCGGAACCCTCGCCCGGGCAGGGGAAGTCCACCGGCCCGCTCGGGGTCGCCACCGCGGTGCCGGAGGGCGCGGGTCCCGAGGACGGGGCCGCGCCGGCGGCCGCCCCCGCCCGCTGCGTCCCACAGCCCGCCACCAGCAGGAGCACCGCCGCAAACGGCAGCGTCCAGAGCCCGGCCGTCTTCTTCCGATGAGTCGTCATCCCCCGATCCTGCCCTGCGGCCCCGTGGGCGTCATGAGTCGCGCTACTCATCCCGCCCGGCGCGGGAGGTGATCCACCGGAAGGCTTGGCGCATCGGGGCGCCAGGCGCGAGAGTGGCGGTGTGGAAACTCTTGGAACGCCATCCCTCGGGCCCGCGCGTACCGATGCCTACCTGCGCCGCCTGGGGGCGGTGCGGCCCGCACGGCCCTCGGAGGGGGCGTTGCGCGCGTTGCAGCTGTGCCATCTGCGCGCCGTGCCGTTCGAGAACCTGGCCATCCATCTCGGCGAGGAACTCGCCCTGACCGCGGACGCCGCGTACGACAAGATCGTGACCGCCGGACGCGGCGGCATCTGCTACGAGTTGAACGCCGGCTTCGCCGCGCTGCTGAGCTCCCTCGGACACCGCGTCGAGCTGCTCCAGGCCCGGGTGTACGGGAAGGACGGCGCACTGGGCGTCCCCTACGACCACCTGGCGCTGCGGGTCGACGGGCGGTGGCTCGCGGACGTGGGGTTCGGTGACCACAGCGCGTACCCGCTCGACCTGGAGGCGTCCGGTGAGCAGGAGGACCCGGGCGGGGCGTTCCGCCTGCGGCCGGTGGACGGCGTGGACGGCGACGTCGACGTGGAGCGGAACGGGGTGCCCGTGTACCGGCTGGAGGCCCGGCCCCGGGTGCTCGCCGACTTCAGGACCGGCGCCTGGTGGCACCGCACCAGCCCGGAGTCCGGCTTCACCAGGGGGCCGGTCTGCTCCCGGCTCACCGGGGACGGCGGGCGGATCACGCTGCGGGACCACACCCTCATCACCACCTCCGCCGGCGGCGACCGCACCGAGAAGGAGCTGACGGCCGACGAGGAGGTACGGGCCGTCTACCGTGCGGAGTTCGGCATCGTGCTCGACCGGCTCCCGGTGCCGCTCCACCCCCGGGACTGAGGGGGAAGGCGGGCGGCCCGGCGGCGTAACCGGGAGACGGGCGCGGCGTTGGGTCCGTGTGACACTTGACGATCTCTACACCGACATCGTGGCCGAGGAAGTCGACGCGGACGCCGACGCCGGCCCCGAGCGGCTGCCGATGCTCACCTACCGCGAGGCGGTGCTCGCCCTCGCCGTGCTCGGCGCCGTCGCCGAGGGCGAGACCGGCGAGGAGGTGCGCACCACCGCCCGCGCCCTGGGCACCCGCCTCGGCATGCGGCTGCCCGCGGGCTGAACGGGCGGGCGGGCCGCGAGCCCCTTCGCCGCGAGCCCTATGCTGCGGGGATGATCAAGCCCATCGAACTCGTCATATTCGACTGCGACGGCGTGCTGGTCGACAGCGAACGCATCGCCGCCCGCGTGCAGATCGCCCTCGGAGCCGAACTGGGCTGGCCGCTGACCGAGGAGGAGGTCGTGGACCGGTTCATCGGACGCTCGCACGCCGCCATCCGCGAGCAGATCGCCGAACGGCTCGGCCAGGACGTGGCCGCGGTCTGGTCGGAGCGGTTCGAGGAGCTCCACCGCGAGGCCGTCGACGCCGGGCTCGCCCCCGTCGACGGACTGCCCGGGGCACTGGACGCCCTGGACCTGCTCGCCCTGCCGACGTGCGTCGCCTCCAGCGGCTCCCACGACAAGATGCGGCACACCCTCGGCCGGACCGGCCTGCACGCACGTTTCGCCGGCCGCATCTACAGCGCGAGCGAGGTCTCCCGGGGCAAGCCGGCCCCCGACCTGTTCCTGCACGCGGCCCGGAGCATGGGCGTCGACCCGGCGGCCTGCGTCGTGGTCGAGGACAGCCGGCCCGGCGTCGACGCCGCCCGGGCCGCCGGGATGCGCTCCCTCGGCTACGCGGGCGGGCTGACCCCCGCCGCGCGCCTCGAGGGGCCGGACACCACCGTCTTCCACGACATGCGCCGGCTGCCGGAGCTCATCGCCGCACTGTAGGTGGTCAGGGGTGGGGGTGGCCCTGGTACGGGTGGGGCTGCGGGGGCTGGTAGGGATGGTGCGGGTCGTGGCCCTGCCAGGGCTGGGGCTGCCCCGGCAGCTGCTGCGGGGGCCGGGGGGCGGCCCCTGCGCCGCGGAGCAGGGCGTCGAAGCGGGCGTACAGGTCGCGGGCCCGGTCCGGCGGGGCCGCGTACGCGGTGACCGACCCGTCGGCGAGGCGGACCGTGACCGCGTCGGCGCCCCCGGGACCGGGCTGGTAC
>NZ_JBHVUQ010000223.1:0-10682 GCF_042884105.1 Streptomyces sp. NPDC058157 | reverse complement strand
GACCGCTTCCTGTTCGTCCCCCTCGGCACCGGCATCGCCGGCGCCATCGGCATCGCCGGCCGCATCGAGGCCGGCGCCCACGGCTACGCCGGGGAGATCGGCCACATCGTGGTCCGCCCCGGCGGACCCGCCTGCGGCTGCGGCCAGTACGGCTGCCTGGAGACCCTGGCCTCCGCCTCCGCCGTCTCGCGCGCCTGGGCCGCCGCCTCCGGCGACCCCGGGGCCGACGCCGCCGACTGCGCCAAGGCCGTGGAGTCCGGCGACGCCCGCGCCGAGGAGGTCTGGCAGGCCGCGATCGGCGCCCTCGCCGACGGGCTGGTCACCGCCATCACGCTGCTGGACCCGAGCACGCTGATCATCGGCGGCGGGCTCGCCGAGGCCGGGGAAACCCTGTTCACACCACTGCGGACGGCCGTCGGGGAACGCGTGACGTTCCAGCGGCTGCCCGAGATCGTTCCGGCCGCCCTCGGGGACACCGCCGGATGCCTGGGCGCAGGGCTGCTCGCCTGGGACCTACTCGCCACGGAGGTACCTGCCTGATGTCCGGACGCGCACAGAGCACCGTTCTCTCCGGCGCCAGGGTGGTGCTGCCCACCGGGATCGTGGCCGGCGGCCGCGTCATCGTCGAGGGCGCCCGGATCGTGGGCAGCGCCCACGAGGACGCCGCACTGGTGGACCTCTCCGGGCACTGGATCGTCCCCGGCTTCGTGGACATGCACAACCACGGCGGCGGCGGCGCCTCCTTCACCTCCGGCACCGCCGAGGAGGTCCTCACCGGCGTGCGGACCCACCGCGAGCACGGCACCACCACCCTCGTCGCCTCCACCGTCACCGGCGACCTCGACGAGCTGGCCCGCCGGGCGGCGCTGCTCGCCGAGCTCACCCAGCAGGGCGAGATCGCCGGCGTCCACTTCGAGGGCCCGTTCATCAACCCCTGCCGCAAGGGCGCGCACAAGGAGGACCTGCTGCGCGACCCCGACCCGGCGGAGGTCCGCAAGCTGATCGACGCCGCGCACGGCGCCGCCCGCATGGTCACCCTCGCCACCGAGCTGCCGGGCGGGCTGGACTCCGTGCGGCTGCTCGCCGAGCACGGGGTCATCGCGGCCATCGGCCACACCGACTCCACGTACGACCAGACGGTCCGGGCCATCGACGCGGGCGCGACCGTCGCCACCCACCTGTACAACGCGATGCCCGGCCTGGAGCACCGCGCACCGGGCCCGATCGCGGCGCTGCTGGAGGACGAGCGGGTCACCGTCGAGCTGATCAACGACGGCACCCACCTGCACCCGGCGATGCTGGAGCTGGCCTTCCACCACGCGGGCGCCGACCGCGTCGCGCTGATCACCGACGCGATGGACGCGGCCGGGTTCGGGGACGGCACCTACCACCTGGGCCCGCTGGAGGTGGAGGTCAAGGACGGCGTCGCCCGGCTCGTGGAGGGCGGCTCCATCGCCGGCTCCACCCTCACCCTCGACACCGCCTTCAAGCGGTCGGTGAGCGTCGACCGACTGCCCGTCGAGTCCGTGGTGCAGGCCATCTCCGCCAACCCGGCGAAGCTGCTGGGCCTCTACGACGAGGTGGGCTCGCTGGAGCCCGGCAAGTACGCCGACCTGGTGGTCCTGGATGCGGAGTTCGACGTGAAGGGCGTCATGCGAAGGGGCGAATGGATCGTCAGCCCGCTGGGCTGAACCGGCCTTTCGGCCACGGCGGAGCGGGGCGGACGGCCCGGAGGACTGGGCTGGCCGCCCTCCGTTTGGCATGATCCCGGCACACACCAAGACCGGGACTGGCCATGATCCTCACCGTGACGCTCAACACCGCGCTCGACGTCACCCACCGGGTGCCGCGACTGCTGCCGCACACCTCCCACCGGGTGACCGCCGTCACCGAACGCGCCGGCGGCAAGGGCCTGAACGTGGCCCGGGTCCTCGCCGCGCTCGGCCACGAGGTGACGGCGACGGGCTTCGCGGGCGGCCCGGCCGGCACGGTCGTACGGGACCTCCTCGCCGGCTCCCCCGGCGTGGTGGACGCCCTCGTCCCCTGCGCCGGCACCACCCGCCGCACGCTGGCGGTCGTCGACGAAAGCACGGGCGACACCACCCAGTTCAACGAGCCCGGCCCGCAGATCTCGGCCGTCGAGTGGTCGGCGTTCCTCGCCCGCTACACCGAACTCGCGGCCGGGGCGCGTGCGGTGGCCCTGTGCGGGAGCCTGCCGCCGGGCGTGCCGGTCGGGGCGTACGCGGTCCTGGTCCGGGCGGCCCGCGCGGCCGGGGCCCCCGTGCTCCTCGACACCAGCGGCGAGGCCCTGCGCCGGGGGGTCGCCGCCCGGCCGGAGATCATCAAGCCGAACGCGGCGGAACTCGCCGAGCTGACGGGCTCGCGCGACCCGCTCCCCGCCACCCGCGACGCCCGCCGCCGGGGCGCCCACGCGGTGGTCACCTCCCTGGGCCCCGAGGGCCTCCTGGCCGCCACCCCCGACGGCACCTGGCAGGCCACCCCGCCCCGCACCCTGCGCGGCAACCCGACGGGCGCGGGCGACTCGGCGGTGGCGGGCCTCCTGTCGGCCCTGACGGAGGACCTCCCCTGGCCGGACCGCCTCACCCGCGCGGTAGCCCTGTCGACGGCAACCGTCCACGCCCCGACGGCGGGAGAGTTCGACCCCCGCACCTACGCGGAGGTACGGGGGTCGGTCAAGGTCACGGCCGTCCCGGCGGGCGGGCGGTGAGGGGGCGGCTCAGCCGCGCTCCAGCCAGAGCTGGTCGATGTTGATCTCGCACTGGTTGCCCGTCTCGCACGAGATCTTGACGGTGTTGGAGCCCTTCTTCAGCTGCACCAGCGAGTAGGTGTTCGTCCAGCCCCACTCGCCCGGCTTGGCCAGGGCGAAGTTCTTCATGTTTATCGCGCGGTCCTGCTTCTCGCCGTTGACGGTCAGCGTGGTGCTCGCGTCCTTGCCCGGCACCGCGTAGGTCATCTTCAGCTTGTACTGGCCGTCCTTGGGGACGTCCAGGGTCCAGGTGACCGCCGCGCCCGCCTGGTTGAAGTTGCCGACGTACTGGCCGCCGGCGCTCTTCGCGCCCGGCACGGTCGTCTGCAGCGTCGCGCCGCCCGTGAGCGCCATGCCGGCGCCCGAGGCGTCCGCCTTCGGCAGCGGGCTCTGCGAGGGCTCCGGTGAGGCGCTCGGCTCCGCGGAGCCTTCCGGCTGGTTCGGGGCCGCGGACTGGGACGGGCCCGTCGCCTGGTTCTTCTTCTTGTCGTCGTCCTTGTTGCCGAAGGCCAGCGCGGCGCCGATGCCGATCGCCACCGCCGCCACCACGGCGACCGCCGCGATCAGCATGCCCTTGCGGCTGGAGCCGCCGCCGTTGCCGCTGCGGCCGCGCCCTCCGGTCGGGCTCATCTGCTGCGTGTGCGGGGCCGGCTGCTGCGGGACCCCGTAGCCGTTGGCCTGGAGGGCCTCGGGGGCCTGGTACTGGGCCTGGTAGGCCTGCGGGGGCTGCTGCTGGGGGACGGCGCCGCGCTGGCCGCCGTACGTCCGCTCGCCGACCGTGCGCACCTGGTTGTACGAGGTGCGGGGGACCCCGGGCTGCGCGCCGGGCTGCCCTCCGACCGCGGGGCCGGGGTAGCCGTATCCGCCGCCCTGACCGGGCGGGGTGGCTCCGGCGGCCTGGCCGTCCGCGTAGAGGTAGCCGAACGGGTCGTCGTCCTCGGGCTGGTTCGCCCCACCGTGCGGGCCGTTGTTCGCGGGCGTCGTCATCGCAGGTCACTCCTTTCGACCCACGGGAGCCTACCCCGAACACGTGCGCCCACGGGTGGCCGATCCGATCACCCGGCCCGGCGGTGGGCCTTGGAGCGGGACCTCTTCTCGATGTACATCCGCTGGTCGGCGGAGCGCAGCACCTCGTCCGCGGACATCCCGCAGCTGGCCCAGCCGATGCCGAAACTCGCCCCGACGCGCACGGCCCGCCCGTCCACCCGGATCGGCGGGATGATCGCGTTGCGCAGCCGGACGGCGAGGTCGGCGGCGTCGGCCGCGCCGAGGCCGTCGGCGAGGACGACGAACTCGTCCCCGCCGAGCCGGGCGACCGTGTCCCCGTCCCGGACGCCCGTGGTCAGCCGGCGGGCCACCTCGATCAGGACGGCGTCGCCGGTGTGGTGCCCGAACCGGTCGTTGATCGACTTGAAGCCGTCGAGGTCGCAGAAGAGGACCGCGAGCCCCTTGGTGCCGTCGTCGATGTCCGAGGCCGGCGCGACCGTGTGCACGTGGTGGTCGTACGGGCCCTCGGGCTGCCCCGGGAAGCCGCCGGGGAAGTCGAACCCCTCGCCGCCGTGTCCCGGGCCCGCAGCGGCGGCGCCGGCGGGCGCGGTGTAGCCGTCGTAGCCGTGCTCGCCGGGGCCGACGCCCTCCGGCCGGCCCTCGAAGGCCGCGTCGAGCGCCTCCACCGCGCCGGCCCGCACCGACTGGGGCCGCCGGCACAGCCGGGCGCCGAGGCGGGCGCGCAGCTCGGCGCTGTTGGGCAGGCCGGTGAGGGAGTCGTGGCTGGCGCGGTGCGCGAGCTGGAGCTCGTGCCGTTTGCGCTCCTCGATGTCCTCGACGTGCGTGAGGAGGAACCTCGGCCCGTCGGCGGCGTCGGCGACGACGGAGTTGCGCAGCGAGACCCACACGTACGTGCCGTCGCGCCGCCCCAGCCGCAGCTCGGCCCGGCCGCCCTCGGCGGAGGTGCGCAGCAGCGTCCCGATGTCCTCGGGGTGGACGAGGTCGGAGAAGGAGTAGCGGCGCAGCACGGAGGCGGGCCGCCCGAGCAGCCGGCACAGGGCGTCGTTGGTGCGCAGCAGCCGGCCGTGCTGGTCGCCGCCCATCTCGGCGATGGCCATGCCGCTGGGGGCGTACTCGAAGGCCTGCCGGAACGACTCTTCGCTGGCCCGCAGCGCCTGCTGCTCGCGCTCCAGCCGGACCAGGGCCCGCTGCATGTTCGCGCGCAGGCGCGCGTTGCTGATCGCAATGGCCGCCTGGAAGGCGTACATCTGGAGCGCCTCGCGGCCCCAGGCGCCCGGGCGGCGGCCGTTGCGCGGCCTGTCCACCGAAATGACACCCAGCAGTTCCCCGCCCGTCGCATACATGGGGGCGTAGAGCCGGTCCTCGGGGTGCCACTCGTCCTCGAAGCGCGGATCGGGTCCGTCGGTGTGCCACTGGGGCACGTCGTCCTCCAGCAGGACCCAGCCCTCGGTGTGCGGGATGAAGCGCAGGCCGTCCCACTCCTCGCCCATGGTCAGGCGGCGCTCCCAGGCGGCGCGGGAGCCGACGCGACCGGTGATCAGGGCTTCGGCGGCGGGGTCTCCCGCGAAGGCGGCGACGACGAGATCTCCGTCAGGGCGTACGAGGTTGACGCAGGCGAGTTCGTAGCCGAGGCCGCGCACGATGCCGTCCACGACGGTCTGCAGAGTGTCCGCCAGGCTCCGGGCCGTGTTGAGCTCGGCCACCACCTGGTGCAGCTGCCGCAGGGTCGCAAGACGGACGTACGGCTCCGACTCGGTCTCCATTGCTCGCTCTCCCCGAGACCTCGACAGCAACTCCAGGTTTGTCATCGGCGTTTCGTTGCGGTGTCCCGTCCACTGAATCACAGTGAGCTGTGCGGCAGGTACACAGGGTCAACAAATCTTGCCCTCTGTGACTCAAGTCACATGAGATGAATACTGCGGTGCCGTAGGCGCGTTGAGGACGGGGGCCCTCACCCGCCTTCCCTCGCGCAAACGATACGCCGGGCCTAGGCCCTACGGCGGGGACACGGCTCGGACCAGCGTCCGATGTGCGCCGCGCGAGGACCGCACTAGCGTGCGGTACGTGCCGAAGACGACCCCCGCAACCCCGCCCTACGCCCCCTCCGCGCCCCTCTCCCCCCATCCTGAGGGGGTGAGCAACGACGAGTTCCGCGCCGCCATGTCCCGGCTGGCGGCGGGCGTGTGCCTGATCACCGCCCACGAACCGCCCCTGACCGCCGGCGGGCCGCGCGGCGAGGACGTGGGCATGACCGCCACCGCCTTCATGTCGGTGTCCCTGGACCCGCCGCTGGTCCTGGTCAGCGTCCGCGAGGGATCCCGGATGGACGACCTGCTGGCCGAGCAGCCCCTGTGGGCGGTGTCCCTGCTCGCGGACAGCCAGCTGCAGGTCGCGAGCCGCTTCTCGATGAAGGGCCGGATCAGCGACCGGCTCCTGTTCGCCGACCTCCCCCACGAACGCGGCGCCGCCTCGGGGGCCCCGCTGCTCTCGGGGGCCCTGGCCACCCTGGAATGCCGCACGACGTCCCGTGTCCCGGCGGGCGACCACACGCTGGTCATCGGCCACGTCCTGACGGCCTCGTTCCCGTCACCGGACGCCGAGCCCCTGACGTACTTCCGCGGCCGCTACCGCCACCTGCGGCCGTAGGGCGCGGGGGCGGGACGAGGACGAGCGGCGGGGGACGAGGCACGGGGACGGGGGACGGGGGACGGGGGACGGGGGACGGGCCTACCAGTCGCGGGAGCTGCGCCCCCGCTTCGTCTCCCCGCGCGCCTTCTTCTCCCGCAGCCGCCGCTCGTTGATCCCGCGCGGGATCCGCGTCGCACGCCGGGCCTTCGGCGGGGCCGCCGTCGCCTCCGCCAGCACCGCCGCCATCCGCACCAGCGCCATCTCCCGGTTGCGGTACTGCGACCGGTGCTCGGACGCGCGGACCGTCAGCACCCCGTCCACCAGCCGCCCGGCGAGCCGCTCCAGCGCCCGGTCCTTCCACACCTGCGGCAGCGCCTTCGTCGCCGCCACGTCGAACAGCAGCTCCACCCGCGAGTCCGAGGTGTTCACGTGCTGCCCGCCCGGCCCGGAGGAACGCGAGAACCGCCAGGCGAGCTCCGCCTCGGGGAGCACGACCGCACCGCGGATGACATAGGGACCAGGCATGCCCCCTATGATCCGCCCCCGCCCCGCCCCCGTCACCCTCATTTCCCGCCCCGGGCACCCCAGCGGAACCCCCCTGGAACCTCCACGCCCCCTCCCCGCGTTATGAAGGGCAGCGGTAGCTTGGCCCCACATCGGGACCGAGCACCCGGAATGACGAGGAAGGACACCAGTCACATGGCAGTAAGCCTGTCCAAGGGCGGCAACATCTCGCTCTCGAAGGAGGCCCCCGGCCTCAGCGCCGTCACGGTCGGCCTCGGCTGGGACGTCCGCACGACGACCGGTGTCGACTTCGACCTCGACGCCTCGGCCATCGCCGTCGACGCCACGGGCAAGGTCGTCTCCGACGGCCACTTCGTCTTCTTCAACAACAAGTCCACCCCGGACCAGACCATCGTCCACACCGGCGACAACCGCACCGGCGAGGGCTCCGGCGACGACGAGTCCATCAAGGTCAACCTGGCCGGCCTGCCCGCCAGCGTCGACAAGATCGTCTTCCCGGTCTCCATCTACGACGCCGACTCCCGCAGCCAGAACTTCGGCCAGGTCCGCAACGCGTACATCCGCGTCGTCAACCAGGCCGGCGGCGCCGAGATCGCCCGCTACGACCTCTCCGAGGACGCCGCCACCGAGACCGCCATGGTCTTCGGCGAGCTCTACCGCAACGGCGCCGAGTGGAAGTTCCGCGCCGTCGGCCAGGGCTACGCCTCCGGCCTCACCGGCATCGCCCAGGACTTCGGCGTCAACGTCTGACCCAGGGACGCCAGGGCACCGCGCGGCCCCTTCCCCACCGTCCCGGGGAAGGGCCCGCGCCCGCCTTCGCTACCGTTCCACGGGTGATCCTCCAGCCCCTCACCCCGGTCGACGGCGCCCTCCCCGGCCCCGTCCTCACCGAGATCGCCGCCCTCTACGCGACCAACCGCGCCTTCTTCGAGCTGAGCGGCGACTTCCCCGACCCGACGCGCATCACCGTCGAACAGGTCGCGACCGCCCTCGCCGACGAACTCGCCCCCGACGGCGCCGAGGTCCTCCTCGCCCGCTCCGCCGGCCGCCTCGTCGGCCTCGCCGCCACCCTGGCCCACCACCCGGACCCCGCCGACCCGGACCCCTGGATCGGCCTGCTCCTCATCGACGCCACCGCCCACCGCGAGGGCCACGGCCGCACCCTCACCCGCCTCGTCGAAGACCGCTTCCGCACCGCGGGCCGCACCGCCCTACGCCTCGCCGTCCTGGAGGACAACACCCCGGCCCTCGCCTTCTGGCAGGCCCAGGGCTACACCGCACTCCGCCACGCCCACGACCGCGAACACGGCCGCCCCTGCCTGGTGATGCGCAAACCCCTCTAACCCTTCGGCCGCGCGTCCCCGTACAGCCACACGTCCCACACCTTCTTCAGGTCCACACCCGTACGCCGCTGCGCGTACGCGGTGAAGTCGGCCGTGCTCGCGTTCCCGTACCGGTGATCGGCGGCCCACCCCCGCAGCAGGTCGAAGAACTTCTCGTCCCCCACCTCCTGCCGGACCCGGTGCAGCACCATCGCACCCCGGTAATAGACCGGATCATCGGAAATGTGCTCGGCACCCGGCGGCGAAGCCGGCGCAAAAGCCGCCCAGTCCACCCCGGCATGACCGTCGACCGACGTGTCCCCGGCCAGGAACGCCTCGAACCGCCGCTGCGCGCTCACACCCCCGTGGGACTCCGCCCACAACCACTCCGCGTACGTGGCGAACCCCTCGTTCAGCCACATGTCCTTCCAGGACTTCGGCGACACCGAATCCCCGAACCACTGGTGCGCCAACTCGTGCAGCACCAGGTCCTCGTCGGGCGCACCCGGATACACCGGCTTCGTCTGCGTCTCCAGCGCGTACCCCAGCGACCGCGCCGGCATCACGATCGACCCCACCGTCCCGAACGGATACGGCCCGAACGTCGCACTCCCCCACTCCACCATCTCCGGCACCCGCGCCAGCACCGCCCGGGACGCCTCCTCCTCGCCCGGCGCCACGGCCTGGTAGACCGACACCCCCGAAGCGGTCCGCCCCGTGGACACCTTGAACTTCCCCACGGCGACCGTCGCCAGATAGCTCGCCATCGGCTCCGCACTCCGCCACGCGAACGCGGTCCGCCCGCCCCCGACGTCCCGCCGGGAGAGCAACTCCCCGTTCGACACGGCCTCGTACCCGGCCGGAACGGTCACCGTGACGTCGTACGCGGCCTTGTCACTGGGATGGTGGTTGCCCGGGAACCAGCCCATCGACCCCACCGGCTCCCCGACACCGACCGCGAAACCGCCCGCGGCCGTCAGCCAGCCCTCCTTGGACCCGTCCGGATCGACCAGCGCCTTCGGCCGGCCGCCGTAGTCCACCCTCACCCGGAAGACCTCGCCCTTGCGCAGGTCCTTCGCCGGACGCACCGTCAGCTCGTTGCCGGTCCGGTTGTAACGCGCCGCCGCACCCTGCACGTCCACGCCCTCGACCTTCATCCCGCTGAAGTCGAGGTTGAACGAACTGAGCCCCTGCCCGGCCCGCGCCGTGATCACCGCCGTCCCCCGCAGCTCCCCGCCGGCCGGGTCGTACGCCAGGTCCAGCGCGTAGTGCTCGACCTGGTACCCGCCGTTGCCCGCCCGGGGAAAGTACGGATCCCGCAGCCCCGACGCACCGGGCCGCCCCTGCACCGTCGCCCCCGTACACCCCGCGGTGAGGGCGATCAGGACGGCGAGGGCGGGGGCGGCGAGGCGGGTGAGCGTGCGGAGTTCCACACGCCCGAGGTTACTTGCCCAGGGCCTCGACCCCGGCCTTGGCGAACTTCTCGTCCAGGTCCCCGCTCGGCGCGCCGGCCACACCGATACCGGCGACGGGCGCACCGCTGGCCTGCACCGGGGTACCGCCCGCGAGGAACAGCGTGCCCGGGATGTCCTTCAGGTTCGGGGCCTGCGCCAGCCGGCCGGCCAGCACCGAGGTCGGGGCGTTCCAGGACACGGCGGTGAAGGCCTTGCGCTCGGCGGACTCGTACGACTGCGGGCCCGCACCGTCACCGCGCAGGGTGACGATGGTGTTGCCGTTGCGGTCCACCACGGCGACCGTGACCTTCTGGTTCTCCTTCTCGGCGGCCTTCAGCGCGGCCTGGGCGGCACGGGTCGCGGCGTCGACGGTCAGGTGGGTCGAGGTGGTGAAGTTGTCGCTCTTGACCTCGTCCTTCTTGGCAGGGGTGGCGCTCGCGCTGACGGCCCCGAACGTCCCGGCGCCGAGAACGACGGCGAGGGCGGTACCGGTGAGGACGCGGGTACGGGTGTTCATCACTGCTCCTGGTGGTCTCGACTGGCTCCCTCCAACCATCACCGCCACCCCCCTCCCACCCCGTCCCCGTACCGGCTCGCCCCACCGACCACACCGGTTGACCCGGGGGTCATCCGATCGGCCGATGCGGTGGGGCTGGCCGCCCGGTTTCCTGGGGCCGTACCCCCCGCCCGGGGGCTCCGCCCCAGACCCCTCCGGGATCGCAGACCACCCATCTGCGGCCCGCGTCCTGGGGGCCAGCCCCCAGCCCCCCGCGCCTCAAACTCCCCCAGCTACCGCTGGGAGGTGCCCCCAGGCGAGGCTGGAATTTGCCGGACTGGAAAGGGACCCCACCCCAACGAGGGCCGAGGTTTCCCGGTCTGCCCGGTCGGGGGCGGGGACGGGGTGGGGTGTCGTCCGGGGCTAAAACGAGATGACTTCGGCGCCCTGGGGAGCCGCACATCCCTGATCCGGCCCAGAGC
>NZ_JBHVUQ010000222.1:0-10698 GCF_042884105.1 Streptomyces sp. NPDC058157 | reverse complement strand
GACGTGGCGCACGGCGGCCCGCAGGGCACGGCCGCGCAGGCCGCAGGCCGCCCCGGCGGATCCGTCACCCACCCCGGACACCCCGCGGGAGCGCACGGCGCGCCGGGCGCGGCCCAGGCCGGCACCACCGCCGGCCGGCTCACCGCCGAGGACCTCGACCGCAACGCCGACACCCTCCGCGAGCTGCTCGCCGACACCGTGGGCGCGGCCGAGCGCCAGCTGTTCGAACTGCGCACCGCCGCCGCCGACGACTCCCGCATCCTCGGCGCCCTCGGCGACGGCGGACTGCTCCCGCCCGGCCCCGATGTCCTCGCCACCGTGGAGTACCTCGGCGAACACGGCATCCCGGCCCTGCCCGGCTGGCGCTACCTCGCCCAGGCCGTGGCCCCCGCCGACCACGCCGCCGTCCTCGCCGCCCGCCCCGAGCTGGTCGACGGCGTCATCATCACCGAACCCGACACGCACGGTCGGGCCCGCGAGGTCCTCTCCGGCGCCGCCCTGCTGCCCCGCTCCACCGTCGCCGTCGGCACGGCCGCCGCCCTGCTCGCACCCGTACCGCCGGCCGACGGCTCCGACGCGGTGTTTCTCGTCCCGCCGAACCCGGCCATGCACGACGAGCACGCCGCCGACGAGGAACGCCAGGCCCTGCGCGCCCGCGCCACCGCCCGCGACACCGAGATCCGCGAGCTCGCCGCCCGCCTCGCCGGCGACCGCGAACTCGCCGCCCGCCTCACCTCCTGGCGCACCGGCTGCCCGCCCGGCCGCCTCGCGGAACTCGCGGAACACGCCGCCGCGGCCCGGGCCTTCGCCGAGGAGGCCGACGCCGAACTCGCCGAGGCCCGTACCGTACGCGCCGAGGCCGACGAGGCCGCCGCCGACGCCGCCCGGGTCCGTGACGAGCGCCAGGAGACCGCCCAGCGCGCCCGCCGCGCCGCCGACGCCCTCGCCGGCCTCGCCCACCGCCTGCGCGAACGCTCCGGCTGGCAGGCCAAGGTCCGCGAACTCGCCGATGAGGCCGCCGAGTCCGAGGCCCGCGCCGAAGCCTGCCTGGACCGGGCCCGCGCCGCCGACGAGGACCGCCGCGCCGCCCAGCGCGCCGCCGACGACGCCCGCCGCACCGCCCGCGCCCTGCGCGCCGAACGCGCCGAGATCGCCGGCGCCCCCGACCAGCTCCCCGAAGGCGACGGCCCCCGCGCCCCCCTGCCCGACCTCCGCGAGGCCTACCGGGCCGCCTCCCAGGTGTACGAGAAGGTCGGCGTCGGCGCCGACCTGCGCGCCGAACAGGCCCGCGCCGAGAGCGACGAGAGCGCCGCCCTCGCCGAACTCGACCGGCTCACCAACAAGGTCCGCACCCGCGCCGCCCAGCTCCTGGAAGGCACCGACGGCGCCGACGGCCCCTCCCGGCAGGCCGCAGCCGCCCGCGCCGAGGCCCTCGTCCAGATGCTGGAGTCCCGTGCCTCCGCCGCGAGCGAGCAGCTCGGCCGGCTGCGCGGCGAGGCCGAACGGCACGCCCCCGCCGACGGCGAGGCGCACACCGAGCTCCCCGAGGAACTGGTCCCGGCCGACGTGGAGCAGGCCCAGGGCCTGCTGCGCACCGCCACCGCCCAGCTCGCCGCGCACTCCGCCGCCGTGGAGAGCGCCCGCGCCGCCCACGCCGACCTGCTGCGCGCCCACCGCACCGCCGAGGACGGCGCCGGCGGCTTCGACGAGACCGCCGCCCTGCTGCGGGACCTGCTGCGCGACCACACCCACCCGGAGGACGAGCAGGAGCCGGCGCCCCACCAGGGCACCCTGGAGGAGGCCCGCCGGTCCGCCACCGACACCCGCCGCTCCCTGCGCGCCTGCGCCGCCGAGCTGTCCGCCGCCGAGGCGGCCGTGCGCGAGGCGAGCGACGTCCTCGTCCGGCACGCCAACGCCAACCGCTACGAGCAGGTACGCACCCCCGCGCGCCAGCAGATCCGCGAACTGCCCGCCTCCGCGCTCCCCGAGCACGCCGCGGCCTGGGCGGCCGCGTTCGCCCCGCGGCTGCGCGTCCTGACCGACGAGCTCGCCCAGCTGGAACGCAACCGCGACAGCATCGTCGACCGGCTGCGCGGCCTCGTGGAGTCGGCCCTGGCCACCCTCCGCTCCGCCCAGCGCCTCTCCCAGCTCCCCGAGGGCCTCGGGGAGTGGTCGGGCCAGGAGTTCCTCCGGATCCGCTTCGAGGAACCCGACCAGGCCACCCTCACCGAACGCCTCGGCGAGGTCATCGACGAGGCCACCCGCACGGCCGTCAAGAAGAACGCCGCCTTCGGCGAAGGCCGCCGCGACGGCATGTCCCTGCTCCTGCGGGGCGTCCAGGCGGCGCTGGAGCCCAAGGGCATCGCGGTGGAGATCCTCAAGCCGGACGCCGTCCTGCGCGCCGAACGCGTCCCCGTCGGCCAGATGGGCGACGTCTTCTCCGGCGGCCAGCTGCTCACCGCGGCCATCGCCCTGTACTGCACGATGGCCGCCCTGCGCAGCAACGACCGCGGCCGCGACAAGCACCGCCACGCGGGCACGCTGTTCCTCGACAACCCGATCGGGCGCGCCAACGCCACGTACCTGCTGGAGCTCCAGCGGGCCGTGTCCGACGCCCTCGGCGTCCAGCTCCTCTACACCACGGGCCTCTTCGACACCACGGCCCTGGCGGAGTTCCCCCTGGTCATCCGCCTGCGCAACGACGCGGACCTGAGGGCCGGCCTGAAGTACATCAGCGTGGAGGAACACCTCCGCCCGGGCCTCCCGCAGCCGACCCAGGAACCGGAAACCATCCACGGCGAAATCACCGCAACCCGAATGTTCCGCCGCACGCTCCCCGCCTGACCAGGCGATTGGCTGCGGCTGAACGCCGGGCCGAGCCGGAATCCAGCCTCGCCGGCGTTTGAGGCGCGGGGGGCTGGGGGCGGAGCCCCCCGGGGGTCCGGGGCTTGCCCCGGGGAACGGGCGAAGGGCGGGGCGGGGAGACAGCTCCGCGCAGCGGTGCCCGCACCCGCCCCCGTCCCCGCCCCCGCAGGGCCCCTCAACCCCCCCGAGCCGCACTACTCGGCTCCGAAACCACCCCGTACCGCTGGTTCCACATCTGCCGCGTGATCCACACGTCCAGCACCGCCCACGTGGCCACCACCGTCCCCGCCATCCCCCCGAAAACCATCGGCAGCGCCAGCCACGACCCCGTCAGCACCAGGAAGAACGTGACCGACGCCTCCGTCAGCGTCACCGCCACGACCAGCACCGCCCGCACCGCCGACGCCCGCACCGGATCCGGCAGTCGCCGCCGCCGGGCCGGCTCCTCCACCCACAGCCCCCGCCGCGAGCCCAACGCCCCCGAGCCGCCGCCCTCGGCCTCGCCCGCGTCCTCGTCAACCCTCATGCTCCGCTCCACTCCCACCCCCCGACCCAACGACCGCCCCCCGCCCGCAGGTTCCCGGAGATTCCCGCATCCCGGACGCATCCGCACCCCCGCCCGGTTCCGGAGCAAAGAGTTCCAGCCATCCATCCCTAGAGGGGCACTCACACCCCACCAAGTGGCATCTGCCACATATCGGGCCGGACTTGACCGGAAGTATCGGACAACTCGTGATCTTCGTCCAGAGGCCAGGCCGAAAACGTCCGGACACGCCTTCGAGCCCGCCGCGCGGCAGTAGTAGGCTCACGCCGTTTGAACGACGGAACACGGAACACCGACCCCGCGCAACGGGGTTGAGCTGGGGGAGGCTGGGGAGGCCATGCGCTTTCGCGGGAAGTCGATCCGCCGGAAGATCGTGGCGTTGCTGCTGGTGCCGCTCGTCTCCCTGACCGCGCTCTGGGGCTTCGCCACGGTCATCACCGGCCGCGAAGCAGTGCAGTTGCTCGACGTCGCGTACGTCATCGGCAAGGTCGGCTACCCCATCGAGGACGTCGTCCGCGTCATCCAGAAGGAGCGCCGCCAGACCCTCGTCGTCCTCGGCGACCCCCGCGCCGTCGCGGCCACCGCCGAGCTCGCCAAGAGCCGCGCCGCCACCGACGAGATGGTCCGCAAGATCACCGCGAACGCCACCGACCGCGAGGTCGTCGACGAGCTCAGCCCCGTCGCCCGGGAGCGCCTGAGCTCCATCCTCGACGCCTTCCACGGCATCGCCTCCCTGCGCCGCTCCGTGGACGCGAGCGACCTCGACCCCACCACGGCCCTCGACCTCTACGGCCGCCTGGTCGACCCCTGCTACGACTTCCTCATGAACCTCCACGCCCTGGAGAACGTGGAGATGGACAAGCAGGGCCGCGCCCTCGTCGGCATCACCCGCGCCCGCGAGACCCTCTCCCGCGAGGACGCGGTCATCGCCTCCACCCTCGCCGCGGGCAACGTCGCCACCAGCGACGTCCGGCGCGTCTCCGCCTTCGCCGCCAACCGCGCCCTGCTGTACGACTTCAACCTCGCGATCCTGCCGGCCGACGACCGCAAGCTGTTCGAGCGGTACTGGAACGGCCCCGAGACCAAGGCGCTGCGCGACACGGAGGAACGGTTCATCAGCGCGGGCGCCGTCAAGAACCCGCGCACCGTCACCGCCGCCCAGTGGGACGAGGCCTCCCGGAAGGTCCTCGACGACCTCGCCGCCATGGGCACCGCCGCCGGCGACCGCTACCAGAAGCGCGTCGAACCCGTCGCGCAGAGCGTCGTCGTCCAGGCCGCCCTCGCCGGCGTCCTCGGCTTCCTGGCCCTCGCCTTCTCCCTCTTCCTCTCCGTACGCGTCGGCCGCGACCTCATCCGTGACCTCTCCCAGCTCCGCAAGGACGCCACCGAGGCCTCCGGCGTCCGCCTGCCCAGCGTGATGCGCCGCCTCGCCGCCGGCGAGAGCCTGGACGTCGAGACCGAGGCGCCCCGCCTGGAGTTCGAGAAGGACGAGGTCGGACAGGTCGCCCTCGCCCTCAACAGCCTCCAGCGCGCCGCCGTCGAAGCCGCCGTCAAGCAGGCCGAGCTCCGCCGCGGCGTCTCCGAGGTCTTCGTCAACCTGGCCCGCCGCAACCAGGTGCTGCTCCACCGCCAGCTGACCCTGCTCGACACCATGGAACGGCGGACCGAGGACACCGAGGAGCTCGCCGACCTGTTCCGCCTCGACCACATGACCACCCGCATGCGCCGGCACGCCGAGGGCCTGGTGATCCTCTCCGGCGCCGCCCCCTCCCGCCAGTGGCGCAAGCCCGTCCAGCTGATGGACGTCGTACGGGCCGCCGTCGCCGAGGTCGAGGACTACGAGCGCATCGAGGTGCGCCGCCTGCCGCGCATCGGCATCGAAGGCCCGGCCGTCGCCGACGTCACCCACCTGGTCGCCGAACTGCTGGAGAACGCCACGGTGTTCTCCCCGCCGCACACCGCCGTCCAGGTCCACGGCGAACGCGTCGCCAACGGCTTCACCCTGGAGATCCACGACCGCGGCCTCGGCATGAACCCCGAAGCCCTCCTCGACGCGAACCTCCGGCTCGCCGAGACCCCCGAGTTCGAGCTCTCCGACACCGACCGCCTCGGCCTGTTCGTGGTAAGCCGCCTCGCCCGCCGCCACTCCATCAAGGTGGCCCTCCAGCCCAGCCCGTACGGGGGCACCACCGCGGTGGTCTTCCTCCCGGCCGACCTCCTCACCGACGCCCCCGACACCAACGGCTCCGGCATCCGCCTCGACGCCGTACGGGCCGCCAAGGGCCCCGCGGCGGTCAAGGGCGTCAAGGCCGCCCCCGGCGCCCGGGGCTCCGGCCGGACCGTGGCCTCCGCCCTCGACCGCGCCTCCTCCGCCCGCCCGCTGCCCGCCGGCGTGCTCAACGGCCCCGTCGAGCTGGAGGGGCCGCTGGGCCTCCTCGGCCTGGAGGGGCCGGACGGCCTCGACGGGATCGACGACCTGGAGGACACCATCACCGGCATCGCCGGGGTCGGCGGCCGTCCGCCCATGGCCACCCTCGACGACGAGACCCCGCCCGGCGGCACCCCGCGCAGCTCCCTGCTGGGCCTGGGTTCGGCCGGCCGCCCCGACGGCGACCGGCGGGGCGGCGAGCCCGGCACCTGGAAGGGCGACCGGATCGGCGAAGGCGGCGCCGACCGCCGCGACTGGGGGCGCTCCCGCGACACCGCCCCGGAGCCCGGCCCCGGTCGGACGGCCCGCACCCGCGCCGCCGCCGACCGTTCCCGCGGCGCCGACCGCGAGCCCCAGGCGCCCACCGGCCCGGTCCGCGCCGAGCGCGCCCACCTGGACGCCGTCCGCCCCGACGCCCCCCGCTCCGGTACGGTCCCGCTGCCCCGCCGCCGCACGGCCCCGACGCTGGTCGCCGAGCACGGCCGCCGCGTGGACCCCCGCCCGGCCGGCACCCCCGTCCCGGACCGGGCGCCGACCGGCCCCGAGGCCGCCCGTACGGCGGCCGGCCCGGGCGGGCTGCCCCGCCGGGTCCGCCAGGCGAACCTCGCACCCCAGCTGAAGAACGCCCCGGCCCCCGCAGAGCCCGAAGCCCCCGCGCCGCCGACCGACCGCGACGCCGAGGACGTACGAGCCCGCATGGCCGCCCTCCAGCGCGGCTGGACGGCGGGGCGCAGGGAGTACGCAGCACAGCAACCCGAGCAGCAGGCACCGCAGCAGTCCGAGACCGGAGGCGGCACCCCCGCCGCCACCGGTCCCGCGCACGAGAACGAAGGGGACGGTCGATGACCGCACCGCAGAACGGACACGACAGCAGGGGCCGCGGCCCCGGCCCGCTCAACTGGCTCCTGGACGAACTCGTCGACAAGGTCGCCAGCATCCGCAAGGCGGTGGTCCTCTCCGGCGACGGCCTGCCCACGGGCAGCTCCAAGGACCTGACCCGCGAGGACAGCGAACACCTGGCGGCCGTGGCCTCCGGCTTCCACAGCCTCGCCAAGGGCGTCGGCCGGCACTTCGACTCCGGCCGGGTCCGCCAGACCGTCGTCGAGCTCGACGAGGCCTTCCTGTTCGTGATGGCCGCCGGCGACGGCAGCTGCCTGGCCGTGCTCTCCGACTCCGACTCCGACGTCGGCCAGGTCGCGTACGAGATGACCCTCATGGTCAAGCGCGTCGGCGACCACCTGGCGACCGCCCCGCGCACCGGGCTGCCAGCCGGAGGGTGAGTCGGACCGTATGAGCGATCCAGGCCACGACCACCTCCCGGACTCCCCGGCCCCCGACGGGACCCCCGGCGCGGCGCACGGGGGCGGCCACCCGCACTGGTTCGACGACGAGGCGGGGCCCGTCGTACGCCCGTACGCGATGACCCGCGGCCGGACCAGCCACGCCGCCCAGCACCGCCTCGACCTGATCGCCCTGGTCGTCGCCGAACCGGCGGCCGACGATCCGGTCTGGGACCTGACCCTCTCCCCGGAACACGCCCACATCCTCGGGCTGTGCCGGGAACGCCCCCAGTCCGTGGCCGAGCTCGCCGCGGACCTGGACCTCGCCATCGGCGTCGTCCGGGTCCTGATCGGCGACCTCGTCGACGACTCCCTGGTCCATGTGACCCGGCCGGTCCCACCGGCCGAGCTGCCGGACGAATCCATTCTGCGCGAGGTGATCGATGGCCTTCGGGCGCTCTAGCCGCACCGGTGCGATGCATGCCGTGTCGCCGGTCGAACCGCTGACCTTGAAGATCCTGGTCGCGGGGGGCTTCGGGGTGGGCAAGACCACCATGGTGAGTGCGGTGAGCGAGATCCGTCCGCTGCGCACGGAGGAGACCCTCTCCGAGCCGGGCGCCGACATCGACGACACCGGGGGAGTGGAGCACAAGAGCACCACGACCGTGGCCATGGACTTCGGCCGCATCACCCTCCGCGAGGACCTGGTGCTCTACCTCTTCGGCACCCCCGGGCAGGACCGCTTCTGGTTCCTGTGGGACGAGCTGTCGCAGGGGTCGCTCGGTGCCGTCGTGCTCGCCGACACCCGCCGGCTCGCCGACTGCTTCGCCGCCGTCGACTACTTCGAGCGGCGCGGCCTGCCCTTCCTCGTCGCGGTCAACTGCTTCGACGGGGCCGACCGCCATCCCGTGGTGACCATCCGCGAGGCCCTCGACCTCGACACGGAGGTACCGGTGCTGCTCTGCGACGCCCGCGACCGCGAATCCGTCAAGGACGTACTCGTCGGGGTCGTGGAACACGCCATGTCGCTGGCCCGGGCCCGCAGGGCCGGCCTGACCGCCGGGGCCTGACCCGGCGCGGCGCATGGAGGCGGCCCGTACCCCCGCCGACTGGGGTACGGGCCGCGGCTCTCATGGGGGGCTGCGGAGGTCCCGGCGCGGGACCGTGGGGAGAGTGTGAACCCGCCGCCGGGGAGCGTCAAGCACCCCGGCGGCGGTACTTCTCCCGGCCCGCCCCGACCGCTGGTGAGGGGCACCGGGCAGTTCTCAGCGGACCGCGACGACGGCCGAGCCGTGCCCGAACAGCCCCTGGTTCGCGGTGATCCCCACCCGCGCCCCCGGTACCTGCCGGGCCCCCGCCGTCCCGCGCAGCTGCCAGGTCAGCTCGCACACCTGGGCGATGGCCTGCGCCGGCACCGCCTCCCCGAAGGAGGCCAGCCCGCCGCTCGCGTTGACGGGCACCCGCCCGCCGAGCGCGGTCGCCCCCTCCCGCACGAGCTTGGCCCCCTCGCCCTCACCGCACAGGCCGATGTCCTCGTACCACTCCAGCTCCAGCGCGGTCGACAGGTCGTACACCTCGGCCAGCGACAGGTCCTGCGGCCCCACCCCCGCCTCCTCGTACGCGGCCCGGGCGATCGAGGCTCGGAAGGAGCCCGCCGCCGGGGCCACCGCCACCACCGAGTCGGTCGCGATGTCCGGCAGGTCCAGCACGGTACGCGGATACGTGGGCGTCACGGTCGACACCGCCCGGATCCGCACCGGGTCCGCCACCCCGCGCGCCCGGGCGAACCCCATGCTCGCCAGCACCAGCGCCGCGCCCCCGTCGGAGGTCGCGCAGATGTCCAGCAGCCGCAGCGGATCGGCGACCACCGCGGAGGCCGCCACCTCCTCGGCCGTCACGGCCTTGCGGTACCGGGCGTTCGGGTTGAGCGCCCCCGCCGCCGAGTTCTTCACCTTGACCTGCGCGAAGTCCTCACCGGTGTCCCCGTACAGGGCCATCCGGCGGCGCGCGTAGAGCCCGAAGTACGCCGGGTTCGTCGCCCCCAGCACCCGGAACCGCAGCCAGTCGGGATCGTCCGGCCGCTCACCCCCGGCCGGGGCGAAGAACCCCTTCGGCGCGGCGTCCGCACCCACCACCAGCACCACGTCGGCCAGCCCGGCCAGGATCTGCGCCCGGGCCGCCCCGATGGCCTGGGCCCCGGAGGCGCAGGCGGCGTAGACGCTGGTCACCCGCGCGCCCTGCCAGCCGAGCGCCCGCGCGAAGGTGGCCCCGGCGACGTAGCCCGGGTAGCCGCCGCGCACCGTGTCGGCGCCGACCACGGACTCCACGTCGGTCCACTCCAGCCCGGCGTCGGCGAGCGCGGCGGTGGCGGCGGCCCGCCCGTACTCGACGAAGCCGCGGCCCCACTTGCCCCAGGGGTGCATCCCGGCACCCAGCACCGCCACGTCCCCGCTCACCGCGCCCCCTCCACCGGCCTGAACCGCCAGGTGGTCCACGTCACGTCGGCGTCCTCGTCCAGCACCCCGCCGACCACCTCCACCTCCATGCCGACCGCCAGAGCGGCAGGCGTCACCCCGGGCACGGCCTGCCCGAGCACGACCATCCCCTCGGCCTCCAGCTCCACCGCGACCAGGGTGTACGGCTCCCACGGCACGTCCGGATCGGACGCGTAGGGGGCGGGCGGCCGGTAGCGCCCGTCGGTGTAGGACCAGACCCGGCCGCGCGAGGACAGCGGCACCTCCACGAGCGAACCGCCGCCGGGGCAGCGGGGATTGCGGCAGTAGGCGTCCTCGCGCGGGAAGAACACCGCCGCGCAGGCGGAACACCGCGTCCCGAGCAGCCGGAACCCGTCCGGCCCGTCGGTGAACCATCCGCTCACCACGGGTGTACGTGTGCGTGCCAAGACCCCTCCCACAGCCGATACCTGACGATCCGTCAGAAGTCTGCCACGCCGCGCGTCCGGGCGTAACATCGCCGCATGCCGGCACACTCGCACTGCTCCACCTGCGGAGCCCCCTTCGCCACCACCGACTGGCCCCGCACCTGCCCCGCGTGCGGCGCCGTCACCTACCGCAACCCGCTCCCGGTGGCCGTCGCCCTCCTCCCCGTCGAGGACGCCGCCGGCACCGGCCTGGTCGTCATCACCCGCACCATCGAGCCCGCCAAGGGCGGCGTCGCCCTGCCCGGCGGATTCGTCGACTTCGGCGAGGACTGGCGCGAGGCGGTGGTCCGCGAACTCCGCGAGGAGACCGGCATCGAAGCCCCGGCCGCCGAAGTGACCCTCGCCGACGCCCTCAGCTCCCCCCACGGCCACCTCCTCCTCTTCGGCCTCCTCCCACCCCGCCCGACCACGGCCCTCCCACCCTCGCGCCCGACGGAGGAGACAACGGGCTGGCACATCCTCCACACCCCGACACCCCTGGCCTTCCCCCTCCACACCAGGGCAGCCGCCGCATGGTTCGCGGGCCACTACGCCTGACGCCGCCCGGCCGGGGGCGGGGACGGGGTGGGGTGTCGTCCGGGGCTAAAACGAGATGACTTCGGCGCCCTGGGGAGTCAGGCATCTCCGATCCGGCTCGGAG
>NZ_JBHVUQ010000221.1:0-10726 GCF_042884105.1 Streptomyces sp. NPDC058157 | reverse complement strand
GGCACCCCGCTCGGGGTGCCGGCCCTCCGGCGTACCTCAGCCGAGTCCGCGTTGCCGGCGGCGCAGCAGGACGGCCCACGGGATCAGGATCACCACCGCGAAGATGCAGATGATGGCCAGGCCCACCCAGTCGTCGGAGGTCTGGGCGTCCAGCTCGGAGAGGCTGGCGAGGACGGCGATGGCCGCGAAGGCGCCCGACAGCAGCGCGGGTATCCCGAGCAGCCACAGCATCGCGGTGAGCCAGGCCTTGCGGGGTACCGGTCCCTTCGGCGCGGCCGCCTCCGTCGGGCGGGGCTGCGGGATGCGGGAGGGGTCGCGGGGCGGCATGCGGACCACGGCGGTGGGCGGGACGCCGGCGTCCAGGGGGGCCAGCTCGGCCGCCGTGATCCCGAACAGGGTCGGCTCGACGGCGATGCTGAAGCCGTCGTGGCCGATGAGGTGGCGTGCGCCGTCCGGGTAGACCTGCATCAGGGAGCACTCGGCGTACCGGACGGTCAGGTGGCCGCCCGGGCGGACCAGGCTGATCCCCTCGCCCGCCACGAGCAGGCTGGTCCTGGGGTCGCCCACCGCGGAGTAGCGCCGTCCGGTGATCAGGTCGGCCGACCGGGTGGGGGCCTCGGTGAGTCCCGCCCAGTCCACGCCCCGGCCCGGGGCCTGCATCAGGGCGTTCGCCCACACCTCGCGCGCGACCCGCTGGAGGTCGGCGACGGTGACCGCCTCGATCTCCGCGCGGGACTCGGCGTCGCTGAGGGAGGGGTGGCGCAGCAGGAGGTTCATCGCCTCGGAGGGGAGCTTGGCCACGGCCGGCTCCGGAAGGTCGAACCGGCTCAGCGCGGAGGCGCGTACGGCCGCCAGGTCGGCCTGTTCGATGCGGCCCGCGCGGAGCTTGGCGAAGACGTCCACGAAGGCGCCGATCATCGCGTCCTGCTTCTTGGGCAGCGCGTCGGCGTACGCGGTGACGGTCGCCCAGTCGGTGTCGCGCGGGCTGTAGTCGGCGGCGGCGGTGTAGGAGTAGCCGCCCTTCTGGCGCAGTTCGCGGAAGAGTTCCTTGCCGAGGACCTCGGCGAACAGGCTGCCCGCGGTCGAGCGGGGGATGACGGAGGTCAGTACGGTCCCGCCGTCGGGGCCCTGGAAGTAGGCGGGCGTGGCCGGCAGGGCGGAGGTGGGCTGCGGTGTGGGGTGCCAGGTGCCGGTGGGGAGGGTGAGGTCGAGGCCCTCGGGGACGGTGTCGCCGGTGAGCCACAGCACCGCGTTCTCGGCGGTGAACCGGGTACGGGCCCAGTCGCGCACGTCGTCGGCGGTGAGCCGGTGCAGGCCGGTCTCGGCGTAGCTGGTGAGGCCGTAGCCCCGGGAGCCGTAGCGCCAGAGGGGCATGTCGTGGGCCGGGCCCTGGGCGCGGCCGGCGGCCTCGGTGCGCAGGATCTCCTTCTCGGTCTCCAGCCGGTCCAGGGGCAGGTCGCGCAGGGCGGCGCAGACGCCGTTGAGGTACTCGACGACGTCGGCGGGGGTGCCGGTGACGTGGAAGTGGGTGTAGGTGGCGGCGGTGGCGCCGTTGTAGTGGAGGTCGCTCAGGCCGTGGTGGTGCAGCGCGAGGTGTTCGACCAGGTGGGTGACGCCGCTGGTGGCGAGGGTCTCGTCGGCGCGGCCCACCCGGAAGAGCAGGCCGGCGGTGAGGGGGCCGGAGCCGGGGGCCAGGACGGTGCGGATGCCGGCGACGGTGGTGTGGGTGACGCCGTCTTCGGTGACGTGCCAGGGCGGGGTGTCGGTGGTCATGGTGGTCTTCCTCAGCCCTTGGCCAGGGCGGTCTTGCGGTGGCGGGTGAACGCGGCCGCGTGGTCGGCGTTCAGGTAGCCCCAGGGGAACTCGGTGGCGCGGTCGCCGACGGCTCGGAAGTGCGGGGCGGCTTCGGCGTGGCGGCCCGCCGCGCTGTGGGCGGCGGCGAAGGCGTTGTGGGCGCCGACGTGGTGGAAGGCGTCGGTGCGGGCGGCCGGGTGCAGGACGGAGCGGGCGGCGGCCGCCAGCAGGGCGGTGTGCTGGGCGGGCTCGCGCAGATACGTTTCGGCGGCGTGGGTGTCCTCGTCCCGCTGGATCTCCAGGTACCGCTCCATCTGGGCGACGGCGACCAGCGCCCCCTGCGGGCCGCCCTCGGGCGCGGCTTCGGCGCAGGCGCGCGCGAAGCCCTCGGCCTCCTCCCAGCTGCCGCTCCACTTCGGGCAGAGCTGCTGGAGCAGCTGGGACTGGCCGGAGTAGTGGTGCGGGTGGTGTTCGGCGAGGCGCTCGTAGCGGCGGCGGGCCTCGCCCTGGCCCAGTTCGAGCCCGCGGGCGGTGGTCACGCGCAGGTACCAGGCGAGGGCGTACGCGGGGTACTCGGCGCAGACGTCGATGAGCAGGACCTCGGCGCGCCGCAGGTGCGCGTGGAAGGAGTCGAACTGCTCCCGGCTCACGTGCTCGGCGCGCGCGCCGCTGCGGATGTTCCAGCCCGCCCGGATCAGGTGGTTGGCGTACAGCGTGCGGAACAGCGGGTCGCCGGGGCGGGCCGCCACGGTCGCGCGGAGGAAGTCCCCGCAGTCGGGGGTCTCGGCCACGGTCCAGCAGGCGAGGGCGCGGTCGTCCTCGTCGGGGAGCGCGTCGAACGCGGCGGCGACGGCCTTGGCGTCGCGGAGCTGGACGGCCGAGCGCAGCGCGGCGAGGGCCGGGACGTACTCGGTGGGGTCGAGGAGGAGGCGGCCCGTGGGGGGCGTGAGAGCAGACACGCGGCGGATCATATGACCGGAGCCGCGGATTCCGACAGGGGTTCCGGGGCTCCGGTTCGGGGCGATCGTGCCTGCTCAGCGGCTTGTGGGTGTCAGGCGGCGGTCTTGCGGCCGACCTGGAAGGCCGCGTAGCCGCCGATGGCGAGGAAGAGGAACGTCAGCGGGTCCACGCCTTCCTTCCAGCTGTCGATCACCTCGGACGTCCGGTTGGTCAGCACGTCCACGACGCTCTCGGAGAGCTGGTCGGCGCCGTCCAGGGCGATGCCGAACAGCTGGCCTGCGAGCACGGCGGCCACGGAGACCAGGGCGGCGATGACGGGCAGGACGGCGTTGCGACCCCCGGCCTTGCCGGCGGCGAAGCCGACCAGCGCGCCGACGCCGACCGCCGCGTAGCCGATCTCGTGGTGGGTGGCCTTGACGATCGCGCCGTATACGGCGGCGGCCGCGAGGCCGGCCACGACGGCGGCGACGATGCCCAGGACGACGTTGCCGCCGCGGGCCGGTGCCGGGGCGGGGGTCGGGGTGTAGGACGAGGGCGCGGGCGGCTGGAAGTTCTGGCTCATGCGGGAAATCCCCCCCAGGGATTCGGACGCACGTGTGCCCCAGGGGCATAAGTGCGAGATAAGTGACGCCGCAGGCTAGCAGGGGACTGCGACATTCCTGGAGGGGATTTCGGTCGGATGATCGAACCGGAATCGGCCCGTGACCTGCGGTGGGGCCGGTCAGAGGCGGTGGGCCGCGCCCGCCGGGCTGGCGCCGCGGGTGTCGAGGAGGAGCTGGGCCTTCACCGCCAGGCCCTGCATGTCGTACGTGCGGTGGTGCTGGAGCAGGATCGTGAGGTCGGCGTTGGCGGCGGCCTCGTACAGGGAGTCGGCGCGCGGAACGGGCTGGTCGCGGACCCGCCAGCCCGCGATGTACGGGTCGTGGTAGCTGATCAGGGCGCCGAGGTCGAGGAGGCGGCTGGCGATCTCGCCGGCGGGTGAGCCCTCCTGGTCGGCGAGGTCGGGCTTGTAGGTGACGCCCAGCAGGAGGACGCGGGCGCCGCGGGCGGATTTGCCGTGCTCGTTCAGCAGGGTGGCGCAGCGCTGGATGACGTATTGCGGCATCCGGCCGTTGATCTCCTGCGCGAGGCCGACCATGCGCAGGGGGTGGCCGGGGGTGCGGGTGGTGTGGGGGAGGTAGTTCGGGTCGAGGGGGACGCCGTGGCCGCCGACGCCGGGGCCGGGGCGGAAGGCCTGGAACCCGTACGGCTTGGTCTCGGCGCACCGGACGACGTCCCACAGGTCGACGCCGAGGTCGTGGCACAGGACCGCCATCTCGTTCATGAGGGCGATGTTCACGTGCCGGTAGTTGGTCTCCAGCAGCTGCACGGTCTCGGCCTCGCGCAGGCCGCGGGCCCGGACGACCTTCTCGGTGAGGCGGGCGTAGAAGGCGTGCGCGGACTCGGTGCAGGCGGGGGTGAGGCCGCCGATGACCTTGGGGGTGTTGGCGATGGTGTGGGTGCGGTTGCCGGGGTCGAGGCGGCTGGGGGAGTAGGCCAGGTGGAAGTCGCGTCCGGCGCGCAGGCCGGAGCCCTCTTCGAGGATGGGCCGCAGGTAGTCCTCGGTGACCCCGGGGTGGGCGGCGGACTCCAGGATCACGGTGGTGTGCGGGCGCAGCCGGGCGGCGAGGGTGCGGCCGGCCGCGCCGACGGCGCCGAGGTCGAGGGCGCGGTCCGCGCCGAGCTGGGTGGGGGCGCAGATGACGGCCGTGCGGACCCGGCCGAGTTCGGCGGGGTTGGTGGTGACGCGGAAGCCGGCCGCCGACATCCGGCGGATCTCGGCGGCGGTGAGGGAGCTGTCCGTGGCGGGGCCGCTGTCGTAGCCGACGGTCTCGATCCCGGCGGCGACGGCCGCCTGGGCGAGGGGGAGGCCGAGGTGGCCGAGTCCGATGACGGCGAGATCTGCGGGCATGGGGGGCCGTCCCTTCCCTTCCCTGGCATGCATGAGGGGGCGGTGCGCGCAAGTCCTGTGGACGAATGGAGCTGGCGCAATGTCAGACTAGGCGTATATATGACAGATATGTCGCATTCTGGGGTCGTGGCCATCCCTGTGTTGTCCACAGCCGGTGGCTGATGTCGGCGCGGCCGGTCAGAATCGGAAAACGGGGAATGTGAGCGGGATCACCCGCAACGAGCGGGTTCGCCCGCACCAACGGGAGGCAGCCGTGAGGACAGCGACACTGGGGCCCGCGCAGCGCGCGGAGGCCCTCGCCGGGATGGCCGAGCGGGAACTGGACGTGCTGGTCGTCGGCGCGGGCGTGGTCGGCGCGGGCACCGCGCTCGACGCGGTGACCAGAGGCCTCTCGACCGGACTGGTGGAGGCGCGCGACTGGGCGTCGGGGACGTCGAGCCGGTCCAGCAAGCTCATCCACGGCGGCCTGCGCTATCTGGAGATGCTCGACTTCGCCCTCGTCCGCGAGGCGCTCAAGGAGCGCGGGCTGCTGCTGGAGCGGCTCGCCCCGCACCTGGTGAAGCCGGTGCCGTTCCTGTACCCGCTCCAGCACAAGGTGTGGGAGCGGTTCTACGCGGGATCGGGCGTCGCCCTGTACGACGCGATGTCGGTCTCCAGCGGGCACGGCCGCGGCCTGCCCACGCACCGGCACCTGTCGCGCAAGCGGGCGCTGCGGATCGCGCCGGCGCTGCGCAAGGACGCCCTGGTGGGGGCGCTGCAGTACTACGACGCCCAGATGGACGACGCCCGCTACGTGACCACGCTGGTGCGGACGGCCGCCGCGTACGGGGCGCACTGCGCCAACCGGGCGAGGGTCGTCGGCTTCCTGCGGGAGGGCGAGCGGGTGGTCGGGGCCCGTGTGCAGGACGTGGAGGGCGGCGGGGAGTACGAGATCCGCGCCAAGCAGGTGGTGAACGCGACCGGGGTGTGGACGGACGACACCCAGGCGCTGATCGGGGAGCGCGGGCAGTTCCATGTCCGGGCGTCCAAGGGCATCCACCTCGTCGTCCCCAAGGACCGGATCCACTCCAACAGCGGGCTGATCCTGCGGACCGAGAAGTCGGTGCTGTTCGTGATCCCCTGGGGCCGGCACTGGATCGTGGGCACCACGGACACGGACTGGGACCTGGACAAGGCGCATCCGGCGGCGTCGAGCGCCGACATCGACTACCTGCTGGAGCACGTGAACTCGGTGCTGGCGGTGCCGCTGACCCGGGACGACGTCCAGGGCGTCTACGCCGGCCTGCGGCCGCTGCTGGCGGGGGAGTCCGACGCGACGAGCAAGCTCTCGCGCGAGCACACCGTGGCCCATCCGGTGCCGGGGCTGGTGGTGGTGGCCGGCGGCAAGTACACGACGTACCGGGTCATGGCCAAGGACGCCGTGGACGAGGCGGTGCACGGGCTGGACCAGCGGGTCGCCCAGTGCGTCACGGAGGACGTCCCGCTGGTGGGCGCCGAGGGCTACCGCGCCCTGTGGAACGGCCGGGCCCGCATGGCCGCGCGGACGGGCCTGCACGCGGTGCGCGTGGAGCACCTGCTGAACCGGTACGGGTCGCTGACGGAGGAACTGCTCGAACTGATCGCGGCCGACCCGGCGCTGGGGGAGCCGGTGACCGGGGCGGAGGACTACCTCCGGGCGGAGATCGTCTACGCCGCCTCGCACGAGGGCGCCCGGCATCTGGACGACGTGCTGACCCGGCGGACCCGGATCTCCATCGAGACCTTCGACCGGGGGACCAGATCGGCGCGCGAATGCGCGGAACTGGTGGCTCCGGTGCTGGGCTGGGACAAACGGCAGATCGAGAACGAGGTGGAGCACTACGAGAAGAGGGTCCAGGCGGAGCGCGAATCGCAGCGCCAGCCGGACGACCAGACGGCCGACGCGGCCCGGCTGGGGGCGCCCGACATCGTGCCGTTGTGACTCCGCGATCCGGACGGGGGAACCGCTGGACCCGGGGCTCCCGTCCGATGCGGAGTGAGCAACAATGAGGTTTCTGCCGGGGTGGGTTACCTTGCCCCCGGTGGCTGCCGGGGGCAGCCGGGGCAGGCTGCACGATCGCAGAGGGGACGCATGTCGAAGCCGGAGCACACCGAGTCGCCTGCCGAGGCGCCTGGGGCGAAGCGTGAGGGTGACGGTGCCTCCGGGAACGGCGGTGCGGTGAAGTCGGCCGCCCAGACCGGATCTGACGTCGCGCAGGCCGACTCCGCCCGGGCGGAGGCCGACGGCCCCGCGCCGGAGCCCGCCGCCGCGTCCGTGCCCCGGCCGAGGTCCGAGACGGGCCGGGGCGAGCGGCCCGAGCCGTCGCAGCCCGCTGAGGGCAAGGCTTCTGACACCCCGCCGGACGAGGGCGCGGCTGCGGAGTCCCGGCCGGAGGGTTCCGAGCCGGCGGACGCCGTGCCCGCCGGGGCGGACGGGAACGCGGCAGCGAAGTCCCGGTCCGGTGCCGGGGCGGGGGACAAGGCCGTTCCCGCGAAGGCCGGTTCCGGTGCCGAGGTGGTGGATGCCGTGTCTGCGGCGGCGGGCAAGGGTGCGGCCTCGGAGTCCGGGACCGGTGCCCGAGGGCGCGACCCGCAGCCCGCGCGCGCGGACCGGGACCCGGCCGTGAAGGGGACCGCGGCGGCGCCGGAGTCCGAGGCCGCCACGCCCGCCGCGGCGAAGGCGGCGCCCGGGGGCGCGAAGACCGGCGCGGTTGCACCGGCGGCGGAGCCCGCGCCCGGGGACGACGACCCGCAGGACGCCGACGAGGCGGCCGCGGAGCGCAAGGGCAGGCTGCTCGCGCGGCGGTACCGGCTCGGGGCCGTGCTCGGCAAGGGCGGCATGGGAACCGTGTGGCGGGCCGAGGACGAGGTGCTCGGCCGGACCGTCGCCGTCAAGGAACTCCGCTTCGGCGGCGGCGTGGACGAGGACGAGAAGCGCCGCCTCATCACCCGTACCCTCCGCGAGGCCAAGGCCATCGCCCGCATCCGCAACGAGGGCGCCGTCACCGTCTACGACGTCGTCGACGAGGACGCCCGCCCCTGGATCGTCATGGAGCTCATCGAGGGGCCCTCCCTCGCCGAGTTCGTCCGGGAGAACGGCCCGCTGTCCCCGCGCCGCGCCGCCGAGGTCGGCCTCGCCGTGCTCGACGTCCTGCGCGCCGCGCACCGCCAGGGGATCCTGCACCGCGATGTGAAGCCGTCCAACGTGCTCATCGCCGCCAGCGGCCGGGTCGTCCTCACCGACTTCGGCATCGCCCAGGTCGAGGGCGACCCCTCCATCACCTCCACCGGCATGCTCGTCGGCGCCCCCTCCTACATCTCCCCCGAGCGCGCCCGCGGCTACAAGCCCGGCCCGCCCGCCGACATGTGGTCCCTCGGCGGACTGCTGTACGCCGCCGTCGAGGGCGTGCCCCCGTACGACAAGGGCTCCGCGCTCGCCACCCTCACCGCGGTGATGACCGAGGCGGTGGACCCGCCCAAGAACGCCGGTCCGGCCCTGACCGAGGTCATCTACGGCCTGCTGGTCAAGGACCCGGCGATGCGGCTCGACGAGGACCGCGCCCGTTCGATGCTCACCGCCGTCATCAACGCGCCCGAGCCGGCCCCCGCCCCGGAGCCCGTCGCGGTGGAGGAGACCCGCCCGATCTCCCTCACCAAGGCCGAGTCGGAGGCCGAGAAGGCCGCGGAGAAGGCCGCCGAGAAGGCGGCGAAGAAGGAGCGGGAGCGGCGCGAGCGCGAGCAGCGCGACCGGGCCCGCGCCGCGTTGAAGGCCACCCGCAAGGCCGCCGCCGCCCAGGCCGCGGCCGCCTCCGCCGCCGAGGCCCCGAAGCGTCCCTCGACGGTGGCCCCGGCCTCCCTCACCGACGTGATGCCGCGCCGCACCATCGCCCTCGCGATAGCCGGCGTGCTCGTGGTCCTGGCGGTCATCGGCTCGCTCATCGCGTACGCGGTCAGCGGTGACGACGAGAAGGGCGGCCGGAAGAACGAGGGCCAGGGCGCCCCGACCCCCGCCGCCTCCGCCGGCCGGTCCCCGGGCAACTCCCCGGCCGCGTCCCAGGCCTCCTCCCCGAGCCCGACCCCGGCCCAGAGCCAGGGCGGCAGCCCGAGCCCCGCGGCGTCCGGGGCGAACCAGGGCGCCGACCCCGCCCAGAACCAGGGGCAGGACAGCCAGGGCCAGGGCGCCAGCCCGGGCGGCCCCGGCGGCGGCGCGGGCCTGCCCGCCGGGTTCACCACGGTGACGGACCCGCGCTTCGGCTTCGCCATGGCGATGCCCGAGGGCTTCCACCAGACCGGCACGGCCGGCGCCAACTCGGGCGCGATATACAGCCGCTCCGGCGGCTTCCCCCGAATCCAGGTCGACCACACCAACAGCCCGGGCGCCAGCGCCCTGGCGGCCTGGGCCGAGATGGCCCCGAGCACGGCGGCCAGCAGCAGGAACTACCACCAGATCCGCCTCGAAACCGTCCAGTACCGCACCTACCCGACGGTCGCGGACCTGGAGTTCGAGCGCGACGACCAGGGCATGCGGACCCGCGTGCTCGACCGCGGCTTCCGCGCGGACGCCAAGAACGGCTACGCCATCATGATCAGCTGCCCGGCCGACCAGTGGGACGGCCCCGAGTGCACGCAGATCCGCAACACCGCCTTCGACACCTTCCAGCAGTTGGGCTGACGGCCCTCGCAAGCCCGGGACGCGGGCGGCCCGGGCCACGTATCGTGTCAGCGGGGGCCAAGGGGAACCCACCGCACTCGGGGGAGGCGAAGTGGAGGACTACGCCGGCCGGATCCTGGCCGACCGCTACCGTCTGCCGTTGCCGCCGTCCGACGAGTACGAGCTGCTGGAGACCCGCGCGTTCGACACGCGCAGCGGGCAGGAGGTCCTCGTCCGGCACGTGCCGCTGCCGGAGGTGGTGGACGCCGAACTGCTCGACGGCACGCGGGTGACGCCGTCCGCCGCCGGGGAACTCCCCGCCGTGCGGCGGGCGATAGCCGCGGCCCAGGCGGCCGCCTCCGTACCGGACCACCCCCGGCTCGACCAGGTCTTCGACGTGTTCGCCGAGGACGGCTCGCTGTGGATAGTGAGCGAACTCGTCCCCGCCAGGCCGCTAGCCGCGCTCATCGCCGACGAGCCGCTGAACCCGTACCGGGCGGCGGAGGTGGCCGCCGACGTGCTGACCGCGCTGCGCGTGCTGCACGCGCACGGGTGGACGCACCGCAACATCACCGTCCGGACCGTGCTGATATGCGAGGACGGGCGCGTCGTCCTCACCGGACTCGCCGCCGGCGCCGCCGAGGACGCCCTGTGCGGCTACGACCCGGTGCCGGTGGCGGAGCCCGGGGACGAGGGCGCGGACGACCCCGCCGCGCCGCCCTGGGAGCCGCCTTCCCGGGAGCCCGTGTACGCGCCGCTGGTGGCGCCCGGGTACGACACGGGGCCGCGCTACACCGACCACATCCTCCCGGACCCCGAACCGGAGCCCCCGGCGCCGCCCGCCCCGCCCGTGCCCCCCGCCCGGCCCGCCGGGAACCGTGACGACGCCGTGGCCGCGGCCCGCGCCGGGACGGTCGCCGCCTACCGGGCCGGGTCCCGCGCGGCGGCCGAGAAGGTGGCGCAGGAGCGCGGGGCGCGGGGCCCGGTGGTCGTCCCGCAGCTGCCGCCGACCGGGGCCAACCTGCCGCAGGAGTACGCGTACCCGTACGGCGGACCGGCCGCCACCCCCTGGCACGGAGCCGCCCCCCGCCGCCCGGCGGACCCCGCCCGGCAGGCCCCCCGGGAGGACGAGCCCCCGCAGCCGGAGCAGACCCCGCCCCCGGAGCGGCCCGAGCACCAGGGCCCCGCCCCCCATCCGGAGCTGGCCCCGCACCCGCAGCGCCACCCGCATCCGGAGGCGGCCCCGCACCCGCAGTCCCACCCGCATCCGGAGGCGGCCCCGCACCCGCAGTCCCACCCGCATCCGGAGGCGGCCCCGCACCCGCAGTCCCACCCGCATCCGGAGGCGGCCC
>NZ_JBHVUQ010000220.1:0-10733 GCF_042884105.1 Streptomyces sp. NPDC058157 | reverse complement strand
AGCCCCGGCGCCCCCGTGGCCGACGGCCGCACCGTGCCCCCGGACGGGTCCAGCAGGCCCTCGCCCTCGAACAGCAGCGGCTCCAGCCGGGCGTGGTCGTGGAACCACTCGATGTGCAGGAAGTCCGGTACGGCCGCCGCCGGATGGGCGTGGACGTGCGGGGCGCAGTGCGCCGACAGCTGCAGCCCCTGCGACCGGGCGAGCGCGGCCACCCTCAGCCACTCGGTGATCCCGCCGCAGCGCGTGGCGTCGGCCTGCAGGCAGTCCACCGCCCCGGCCGCCGTCATCCGCGCGAAATAGGGCAGGTCGTAGCCGTACTCCCCGGCCGCCACGTCGCAGTCCAGGCGGTCGCGCAGCAGCCGCAGCCCCGCCAGGTCGTCCGAGGACACCGGCTCCTCGAACCAGCTCACCCCGTACGCGGAGAGCTCGCGGCCCACCCGCAGCGCCCGCCCCCGCGCGTAGGCGCCGTTGGCGTCCACGTACAGCTCGGCCCCGGGCCCGATCACCTCCCGGGCCAGCGCCACCCGCGCGAGGTCGCGCCCGACGGCCCGGCCCCGGTCCTGCCCGATCTTGATCTTCACGCGCGGGATGTGCAGGCCGTGGACCCAGCGCTCCAGCTGCGCCCGCAGCCGCTCGTCCGGTGCCGTGGTGAACCCGCCGCTGCCGTACACCGCGACCTCCGTGCACGCCGCCCCCAGCAGGTCGGCCAGCGGCAGCCCCAGCAGACGGGCCTTGAGGTCCCACAGGGCGATGTCCACCGCCGAGATCGCGCACGAGGCGATCCCCGGCCGCCCCGCGTTGCGCACCGCCCGGCACATGACCTCGTTCAGCCCCGGCACCCCGAACGCGTCACCCCCCTGGACCACCCCCGCCAGCAGCTCCCGCACCACCTCCGCGGCCGCCGCCGGGGCGTACGTCCAGCCCAGGCCGCGCACCCCGCCCGCGTCGGCCTCCACCACCACCGCGGTCGTGGCGTCCCAGGCCAGGGTGCCGTCCCCCTCCGGGGCATCGGTGGGCACGGTGTACGCAGCGACCCCGATCCGCTGCACCGGGGTGTCCCCGCCGTCCTTGCGCGCACGCATCCCGGCCCTCCTCACGTAGGGGCGTACCGCGCGCCTACCCCCGCGCTCCGCCCGCAGTCCTCCCGCCGGCGCGTGTGCGGACGGGGCGGGCGGGTAGGCGCGCAGAGGAACAGGACCACGCCGAACGGGAGGAACCGGCAGGACATGAAGGAGCGGCGGACTGCCGCGCGGCCGGACGGCGGTGAACGGGCCGACCGGGGCCGGCACGAGAGCAGGGAAGAGAGAGCCGACCGGCAGTGGCAGGAACTGATGCAGGAGATCAGGGTCGCCCAGACGGGCGTGCAGATCCTCTTCGGCTTCCTGCTCACGGTCGCCTTCACCCCGCACTTCCAGGGGATCTCGGCGACCGACAAGGCGGTCTACGTCGGCACGGTCGTGGCCGGCTCGCTCGCCGCGGGCGCGCTCATCGGCCCCGTGTCCTTCCACCGCATCGTCTCGGGCCGCCGCATCAAACCCCAGGCGGTGGTCTGGGCCTCGCGCCTGACCTTTGCCGGCATCGTGCTGCTGCTCGTCACGTTCACCTCCGCCCTCTTCCTCGTCCTGCGGGTGGTGACCCACGGGGCGCTCGTCCCGTACCTCGTCAGCGGGGTGGTGGCCTGGTACCTGCTGTGCTGGTTCGCGCTGCCGCTGTGGGCACGCGAGCGGCACACCGACGAGCGGCACACCGACGAGAAATGAGCCGACGCCGCCCGACCGCGGCCCACAGGGAGCCCGAAGCCATGGAAACGACCCGCAGTGAGCACCACCGCCACCCCCGCCGTCCCCACCGCCCGCGCCAGACCGTGGTCGTCACCGGGGCCAGCGCCGGGGTGGGCCGCGCCACGGCCCGTGCGTTCGCCGCCCGCGGCGCGCGGGTGGCGCTGATCGCCCGCGGCCGCGCCGGACTCGAAGCCGCGGCGAACGAGGTGGCGCAGGCGGGCGGCACCCCGCTGGTACTGCCCGCCGACGTCTCCGACGCCGCGCAGGTCGCGGCGGCCGCCGACCGGGTGGAAGCCGTCTTCGGGCCCGTGGACGTCTGGGTCAACGTCGCCTTCGCCACCGTCTTCGCCCCCTTCGAGGAGATCCGGCCCGAGGAGTTCCGGCGGGTCACCGAGGTCACCTACCTCGGCTACGTCCACGGCACGCGGGCGGCGCTGGACCGGATGCTGCCCCGCGACGCCGGCACGATCGTCCAGGTCGGTTCCGTCCTCGCCGAACGCTCCATCCCGCTCCAGTCGGCGTACTGCGGCGCCAAGCACGCCGTCCGGGGCTTCACCTCCGCCGTCCGCACCGAACTGATGCACCGCGGCAGCCGGGTGAAGGTGACGGTGGTGCAGCTGCCGGCCGTCAACACCCCGCAGTTCGCCTGGGGACTGTCGAGGCTGCCGCACCGCCCGCAGCCCGTACCGCCGATCTACCAGCCGGAGGTGGCCGCCCGGGCCGTCGTCCACGCGGCCGACCACCCCGGACGGCGCGTGTACTGCGTCGGCGGCCGGGCCCTGGCCACCGTGTTCGCCAACCGGCTGGTGCCGGGCCTGCTGGACCGCTACCTCGCCCGCACCGGGTTCTCCTCCCAGCAGACCTCCGAACCCGACCGCGGACCGCGCCCGCACAACCTGTGGAACCCCCTCGACGGCGACGACGGCCGGGACTTCGGGGCCCACGGCACCTTCGACGACCGCTCCCACCCGCGTTCCCCCGAAGCCTGGGCGGCCCGCCGCCCGCGCCTGCTGTGGACCGGCGGCGCGGCGACGGCGACGGCCCTCGCCCTGGCGGCCCTGCGCCACCACCGGACCGCCCACCGCTGAGGCAGCACGTGTAACCGAGAACCCGGCTCCACCCCCGCCGGCTCCGCACGCCCGGCAGCCCCCGCCAGGTCACGACGGCGTGCGCGTGCTCGCGCCGCCGGGTGCCGGGCGGTGCGCCCGCCCGCCGCCCGCCCCGCGACGCCCCCGCGCGCCCCCGTGCACGGCGCTCGGAGCCGCCCGCTCGGGGTGGCCGCCGTCGGGCAGCGGGCCGTCCATCGCGAGGGCCAGCGCCTCCGCCAGGTGCAGGGCCCGGCGGCCCGTGCCCGCCTGCTCGATCTGCGTCCGGCAGCTGAACCCGTCCGCCAGCACGAAGGCGCCGGCCGCGGTCGCGCGGACCGCGGGCAGGACGCCCTGCTCGGCGATGGCCGTCGACAGCTCGTAGTGGCCCCGCTCGAAGCCGAAGTTCCCCGCCAGACCGCAGCAGCCCGCGTCCAGCACGTCGGCGTCCAGCCCGGCCCGGCTCATCAGCTCACGGTCCGCACCCGTACCCAGCTCGGCGTACTGGTGGCAGTGGGTCTGCACCGTCGCCGCCCGCCCGGCCCGGGGCGCCCGCCAGGCGTCCGGCGCGTGGTGGACGAGCTGCTCGGCGAACGTCCGCGTCCGCGCGGCCAGCCGCCGGGCGTCCTCGACCCCGGCCAGCAGCTCCGTCGCGTCCGAGCGCAGCACGGCCGCGCAGGACGGCTCCAGCGCGACGACCGGCGTACCCGCCTCCAGCCACGGGCGCAGCGTCCGCACGGTGCGCTCCAGCACCCGGCGCGCGGTGCCCAGCTGCCCGGTGGAGATCCACGTCAGTCCGCAGCACACCGCCGCCGCCGGCACCGCCACCCGGAACCCGGCGTCCTCCAGGACCCGTACCGCTGCGCCGGCGACGTGCGGATGGAAGTGGTTGGTGAAGGTGTCCGGCCACAACAGCACCGTGCGCGGGTCGTCCGGCCGGGGCTCGGGACGGCGCGAGCGCCGCCAGGCCTCCTGGAAGGTCACGGACGCGAACGGCGGAGCGGCCCGCCGCGGGTCCACGCCCGCCGCCAGCTTCCCCACCCGCCCCAGCACCGGCGCCCGCAGCGCCGCGTTCGCCACCCCCGGAGCGGTGCGCGCCAGCCGCGCCCACAACGGGAGCCAGCCCAGCGAGTAGTGCGCGGCCGGCCTCGGCCGCCACCGGTAGTGCTGGGCGAGGAACTCGGCCTTGTACTTGGCCATGTCCACCCCCACCGGACAGTCCGACTTGCAGCCCTTGCAGGACAGGCACAGGTCCAGCGCGTCGCGCACCTCGGTGGAGCGCCAGCCGTCGGTGACGGGGGAGTCCCCGTGCCCGTCCAGCATCTCGAACAGCAGCCGCGCCCGGCCCCGGGTGGAGTGCTCCTCCTCCAGGGTGGCCCGGTACGACGGGCACATCACCCCGCCCTCGTGCGTACGGCAGTTGCCGATGCCCACGCACCGCTGCACGGCCCGCGTGAAGTCGTGGCCGTCCTGCGCGTACGCGAAGAACGTCCCGCGCTGCGGCCGCGGCCGCCACCCCGGCCCCAGCCGCAGGTCCGCGTCCACCGGATGCGGGTCGACCACCTTGCCCGGGTTCATCCGGTTCCCCGGGTCGAACAGCGCCTTGACCTCGCCCATCGCCCCCACCAGGGCCGGACCGAACATGCGGGGGAGCAGCTCGCCCCGGGCCTGCCCGTCACCGTGCTCGCCCGACAGCGAACCCCCGTACGAGGACACCAGGTCCGCCGCGTCCTCCAGGAAGGCCCGGAACGCGGCCACACCCCTGGCGTCGCGCAGCCCGAACGGGATCCGGGTGTGCACACAGCCCTGCCCGAAGTGCCCGTACAGGGAGGCCTGCTGATAGCCGTACCGCCGGTACAGCCGCTCCAGGTCGCGCAGGTAGTCGCCCAGCCGCTCCGGGGGCACCGCCGAGTCCTCCCAGCCCTCCCAGGTCTCCGACCCGTCCGGCGGCCGGGCGGTCACCCCCAGCCCCGCCTCACGGGCCTTCAGGAACTCCTGCTCCCGGGGCGGGTCGTCGGAGAACGCCACCGACGCGTCGTCCTCGCCGCGCCCGACGGCCCGCAGCAGCTCGTACGCCTGCCGGTCCGCCTCCTCCTGGCTCCCGCCGGTGAACTGGACGAGGAGCCAGGCGTCGCCCTCCGGCAGCAGCTCCAGGGAGTGCAGGTGGACCCCCTCCTCCCGCATCAGCTGCGCCATCCGCCCGTCGACGGCCTCGAGCTGGGCCGGCCGGCAGTGCTCCAGCAGGCCCGCGACGGCGTCCGCCGCCGCGTACACGTCCTCGTAGCCGAGGACCAGCAGGGCCTCCGCCGCCGGGACCTCGACCAGGGCGAGCTCCGCGCGCAGCACCGTCACCAGCGTGCCCTCGCTGCCCACCAGGGCCCGGGCCACGTCGAAGCCGTTCTCCGGCAGCAGGGAGTCCAGGTTGTAGCCCGACACCCGCCGGGGGATCTTCGGGTAACCGCGGCGGATCTCGGCGAGGTGGCGGGCGGCGATGTCCTTCAGCCCCCGGTGGAGCCGGGCCCGCCCGCCGCCCGCCGCGAGGATCCGCTCGTACTCCTCCGGGCCCGTGGGGCCGGCCCAGAACCGCTCCCCGCCGTAGCCGAGGACCTCCAGGCGGCGCACGTTGTCGACGGTCTTGCCGTACGCCTGCGCCGAGGCGCCGCAGCTGTTGTTGCCGATCATCCCGCCCAGCGTGCAGTGGCTGTGCGTGGCCGGCTTCGGGCCGAACTTCAGCCCGTACGGCTCCAGTTGCCGGTTGAGCTCGTCCAGGGCGATGCCCGGCTCGACCACGCAGGAGCGCGCCGCCGGATCCACCGAGACCAGCCGGTTGCAGTACTTCGTCCAGTCGATCACGACGGCCGTGTTCGTGCACTGCCCGCCCAGGCTCGTCCCGCCGCCCCGCGACAGGACGGGCGCGGAGAACCGCGCGCAGACGGCCACCGCCCGCGCGCCCGCCTCCACCGTCCGGGGGACCACCACCCCGAGCGGCACCTGCCGGTAGTTGGAGCCGTCGGTGGAGTACGCGCCCCGGCTGCCCGCGTCGAAACGGACCTCCCCCTCCACCTCGGCCCGCAGCGCCCGCTCCAGCCCGGCCAGGTCCACCGCGGCGGGGCCGGCCGCCATCACCCCGCCCCGCCGGGCAGGAAGTCCTGCATCTTCGCCTTCAGCCCCTGGCGCACCACGTTGCCGCGGTCGCTGTCCCCGTGCAGCACCGCCGAAGCGGAGGCCTTGATCTGCTCCCACGTGGCGTGCGGCGGGATCGGCGGCACCGCCGGGTCCGTCCGGAAGTCGATGACGAACGGCCGGTCCGCCTCCAGGGCCTGGCGCCAGGCCGGCCCCACGTCCTCGGGCCGCTCCACCCGCACCCCGCCGAGACCGAACAGGGCGGCCACGTCGGCGTAACGGACGTCCGGGACGGCCTGCGAGTCCTCGAACTGCGGGGCGCCCTGCATGGCGCGCATCTCCCAGGTCACCTGGTTGAGGTCCTGGTTGTTGAGCACCGCCACCACCAGCCGCGGATCCGACCACTCGCGGTAGTATTTCGCCGCCGTGATCAGCTCCGCCATCCCGTTCATCTGCATCGCGCCGTCACCGACGATCGCGATGCCCGGCCGGTCGGGGTGCGCGAACTTCGCCCCGATCAGGTACGGCACCCCCGGCCCCATCGTCGCCAGGGTGCCCGAGAGCGAACCGCGCATGCCGTCACGCATCCGCAGGTGCCGGGCGTACCAGTTGGCCGCCGAACCGGAATCCGCCGTGATGATCGCGTTCTCCGGCAGCAGCCCGTCCAGCCGGTGGACCACGTACTCGGGGTTGACGGGCTCCGCGGGCACGCCGGCCCGCCGCTCCATCACCTCCCACCAGCGCTCGGTCCCCGCCTCGATGCCGTCGCGCCAGGCCCCGTCCCGGCGGCGGTCCAGCAGCGGCAGCAGCCGGCGCAGCGTCTCGGCGGCGTCGCCCACGAGGTTGAGCTCGAACGGGTAGCGCAGCCCGACCAGCGCCGGCTCGATGTCGATCTGCACCGCCCGGGCCTGCCCGAACTCCGGCAGGAACTGCGTGTAGGGGAAGCTGGAACCGACCACGAGCAGGGTGTCGCAGTCCCGCATCATCTCGTACGAGGGCCGCGTCCCCAGCAGCCCGATCGACCCGGTGACGTACGGCAGCGTGTCCGGCAGCACGTCCTTGCCCAGCAGGGCCTTCGCCACCCCGGCGCCCAGGAGTTCGGCGACCTGCTCGACCTCCGCACGGGCGCACCGCGCCCCCTGCCCGACCAGAATGGCCGTCTTCTCACCGGAGTTGAGGATCCGCGCCGCACGCCGGATCTCCTCGTCGGCCGGAACGGGCGCGTACCGCGTCACACCCAGACTGGAGGGGACCTGCTTGAACGCATGGGCCGGCGGCTCGTAGTCGAGCTCCTGCACGTCCGCGGGGAGGATCACGGCCGTCACGGTGCGGCGGGCCGCGGCGATGCGCAGGGCCCGGTCCAGCACGTTCGGCAGCTGCGCGGGGACCGTGACCATCTGGCAGTAGTCCGAGGCCACGTCCTTGTAGAGGGACAGCAGGTCGACCTCTTGCTGGTACGAGCCCCCCATCGCGCTGCGGTCGGTCTGCCCCACCAGGGCCACCACCGGGACGTGGTCGAGCTTCGCGTCGTACAGCCCGTTGAGCAGGTGGATCGCCCCGGGACCGGACGTGGCCGCGCAGACCCCGGTCCGGCCGGAGAACTTCGCGTAGCCGACGGCCTCGAAGGCGGCCATCTCCTCGTGCCGGGCCTGGATGAACCGGGGCGCGTCCTTCGCCCGCCCCCAGGCGGCGAGCAGCCCGTTGATCCCGTCACCGGGATAGGCGAAGACGTGCTCGACGTCCCACTCCCGCAGGCGCTGCAACACGTGGTCGGCTACCTTCATCGTCCTGTTCCCTCCTGCTCGTCGGCGTTGCCGTCGCCTCGGCGATCACCCCGCCGTCATCAGCGCCGAACGGCCCCTGGTGGACGACGGCCTGCACGATCGCTCCCTTCGCGGCGGGTGCGGATGCGCCGGGCCGGCCGGCCTCTGGCTGCGCCTGCCCGGGCCCGCACACCCGAAACGCGGCCGTCCGCACCCGCCCGCCCCGCCGTTTGGCGTGCGGGGCCCGGGGCAGGCGCGCGGACGACGTTCGCGCACCGGTGGCCGCCCCACCCCGGGGACGGCCCGGCGGCGCGCGCAGGAACGCACAGGAACGCACAGGAACGCAAAGGACCAGGCCCACCATGACCACCAGCACCGACCACCGGCCGCGCGCGGCCCTCTTCGACCTCGACGGCACCCTCGTCGACACGAACTACCTGCACTCCCTGACCTGGTGGCAGGCCCTGCACCAGAACGGCCACGACATCCCCATGGCCCGCATCCACCGGGCCATCGGCATGGGCGGCGACCGGATCCTCGAACACCTCCTGGGCAGCGCCCACGACCACCGCCAGGACCAGCGCCTGAGGGACGCCCACCACGCCCTCTACGCCGCCTGGTTCGACGCCCTCCCCGTCCTGGACCGGGCCGCCGACCTGCTGCGGGCCATCGCCGCGCGCGGGCTGCGCATCGTCCTGGCGAGCTCCGCCTCCGCCGACGAGGTCGACGCCATCCGCGCCGCCCTCGACGTGGACGAGGTGATCCACGGCGCCACCTCCGCCGACGACGTCGACCGGTCCAAACCCGCCCCCGACCTGGTCCACCGGGCCCTCGCCCTGACCGACGCCGAGCCCGCCGACGCCGTCTTCGTCGGTGACACCGTCTGGGACGTCCAGGCCGCGGCCCGCGCCGGCGTCCCCTGCATCGGCCTCCTCACCGGCGGCATCTCCGAGGCCGAACTCACCGCCGCGGGACCGGTGACGGTCTACCGCGGCCCGCCGGAACTCCTGCGCTCCCTCGATTCCAGCCCCCTGGCGCGGAAGGCCCAGCGGCCCGGGGCATGAGGCGGGAGCCCGGCGGCCGGGGTACGCCGTGCCGGGCTCAGCGGGCCCGGCGCACCGCCCCGGACGCGGGTTCCGCCTCCGCCCCGTCGGCCACGTCGGCCGCGTGCGGGGCACGGTCCCCGGCCAGCGGCGGGGTGGGCAGCCCGGCCCCCTCGCGCAGCCCCCGCAGGAAGGCCGCCATGGCCTCACCCGACGCGTACCGCGGCTCCCACCCCAGGTCCCGGCGCGCCCGCGCCGAGCTCAGCAGGGGCAGCCGCAGCAGGGCGTCCAGCAGCCCCGGCGGGGCCGGCACCAGGTGCAGCCGCCAGGCCGCCGACAGCGCCGCCCGCGCCGGCCGCAGCGGCAGCCGCACCACCCGGGCCTGCAGCAGCCGGGCCAGCGCGGCCACGTCCAGCACGGGCTCCGCCGCCAGGTTGAACGCCCCGCGCACCGGCAGCCGTACGGCGGCGGCGTACGCGCGCGCCGCGTCGTCGGTGTGCAGCGCCTGGAAGCGCAGCCCCGGCAGGTCGGGCAGGACCGGCAGCAGACCCGGCCGCACCAGCCGCCCCGGCAGGAGCGGACCGGCGAAGATCCGCCGCTGCTCGGACGCCGACACTTCCTTGAAGAGGAACGCGGGCCGCATCCGCACCACCCGCATGTCCGGATGCGCCGCCTCGAACGCGTCCAGACACCGCTCCAGATAGGCCTTCTCACGGGTGTAGGCGGCCCCGGGCCAGCCGTGCGTCGGCCAGGACTCGTCCACCGCACGGTCGTACGGCGGCCCCGGCGCGTACGCTCCCACCGACGAGGCGTGCACCAGCGCCGGCACCCCCGCCGCCGCGGCCTCCTCGAAGACCCGCAGCGAGCCCAGTACGTTCGTCCGCCAGGTCTCCACCGGGTCGTGCGTCGGCTGGAACTTCCACGCCAGGTGGACCACCGCCCCCGCGCCCGCGAACAGCGGGCCGAGCGGCGTGCCGCCCGGGTCGACGTCGGCCGCGGCCCACCGGACGCCCGGCTGACGCCACCGGGGCACCCGCCGGGCCAGCCCCAGGACTTCCGTCACGTGCGGATCGGCGGCCAGGCGGCACACCACACTGGTGCCGGCGTTGCCGGTGGCCCCGGTGACGACGACCTTCACGGCTCAGGCCGCCCGGTCGTCCTTGCCGCGCCCCGAGAGCAGGTCACGGGCCCGGTCGACCAGCCCCAGCCCCGGCCCCAGCAGCTTGTTCGCCGGCGGCGTGGACGGGGAGCCCGGGTGCGGACGGGTCGGGGCCGTCTTCTTGGCGCGGCGGGTCTTGTCGCCCAGGTCGTCCAGGAAGTCCTGGCCGCAGGCGTGCCGCAGCGCCGGGAAGAGGTTCTGCTCCTCGTCGTGGATGTGGGCCAGGACGTCCGTCTCCAGTTCCCGCAGCACGGAGGTGAACCGGGTCCCGGCCGCGTCCTCCTCCTGGAGCTGCTTCATCAGCCGCTCCGCCCGGCCGTGGTCGGCGATCTCCTTGTCGGCGATCAGGTCGCCGTCCTGGAGGTGTTCGCGCACCGCCGGATACAGGTACTGCTCCTCGGCGACCGAATGGCGTACCAGTTCGATCGTGAGGAGATCGGCGAGGTTGCGCCGTTCCTCCGCCGAGGAGGTCCGGCCCAGCCGCTGGAAGTACTCCTTGACCTCGTCGTGGTCCGTCGTCAGTTCCGCCACCACATCGCCGCCGTGTCCCATGGCTCGGCGTCCTTCCGTTCGTAGGGTCGTCGTCTCGTTCGGGTCCCTGCGCGCCTGCCCCCGGCATGTCCTTCCATGCCTGGCCCCGAGGAGCCGGCCCGGGCCCTTGTCAGGGCCCGCCCTCAGTCCGGGGGCTCGGCCGGCGGGGGAGTGGCCCCGGCCCCGGGGCCGGAGCCGTCCGCCGGGTCCAGCCCGGTCCCGGCTCCGGCCCGCGCGGCGGCGTCGTC
>NZ_JBHVUQ010000219.1:0-10870 GCF_042884105.1 Streptomyces sp. NPDC058157 | reverse complement strand
AGTTTGAGGCGCGGGGGTCTGGGGGCGTAGCCCCCAGGGCGGCTACGCCCAGAGCTGGCCCTGGAGGACCTCGATCGCTTCCTCCGTCGTCGCCGCCGTGTAGACGCCCGTCGACAGGTACTTCCAGCCGCCGTCGGCGACGACGAACACGATGTCGGCGGACTCGCCGGCGGCCGCCGCCTTGCGGCCGACGCCGATCGCGGCGTGCAGGGCGGCGCCCGTGGAGACGCCCGCGAAGATGCCCTCCTGCTGGAGGAGTTCACGGGTGCGGGTCACCGCGTCGGCCGAGCCGACCGAGTAGCGGGTCGTCAGGACCGAGGCGTCGTACAGCTCGGGGACGAAGCCCTCGTCGAGGTTGCGCAGGCCGTAGACGAGGTCGTCGTACCGCGGTTCCGCCGCCACGATCTTGACCCCGGGCACCTGCTCGCGCAGGTAGCGGCCGACGCCCATCAGGGTGCCGGTCGTGCCCAGGCCCGCCACGAAGTGGGTGATCGAGGGGAGGTCCGCCAGGATCTCGGGGCCGGTGGTGGCGTAGTGGGCGCCCGCGTTGTCCGGGTTGCCGTACTGGTAGAGCATGACCCAGTCGGGGTGCTCCGCCGCCAGCTCCTTCGCCACCCGCACCGCGGTGTTGGAACCGCCCGCGGCCGGCGACGAGATGATCTCGGCTCCCCACATCGCGAGAAGGTCGCGGCGCTCCTGCGAGGTGTTCTCCGGCATCACGCACACGATCCGGTAGCCCTTGAGCTTCGCGGCCATGGCGAGCGAGATGCCCGTGTTGCCGGAGGTGGGTTCCAGGATGGTGCAGCCGGGGAAGAGGCGGCCGTCCTTCTCCGCCTGCTCGATCATGTGGAGCGCGGGGCGGTCCTTGATCGAGCCGGTCGGGTTGCGGTCCTCCAGCTTGGCCCAGATCCGGACGTCCGCCGAGGGGGACAGCCGCGGGAGGCGGACCAGCGGGGTGTTGCCGACCGCCGCGAGCGGGGAGTCGTACCGCATTACTTCGAGCCGCCGGCCACGGCCGGGAGGATGGTGACGCTGTCGCCGTCCTTCAGGGCGGTGGCGATGCCGTCGATGAAGCGGACGTCCTCGTCGTTGAGGTAGACGTTCACGAAGCGGCGCAGCTTGCCGTCTTCGAGGAGGCGCGCCTCGATGCCCTTGTGACGGGTCTCCAGGTCCGCGAACAGCTCGGAGAGGGTGGCGCCCTCACCGTTCACGGCCTTCTCGCCGTCGGTGTAGGTGCGGAGGATGGTGGGGATGCGGACCTCGATGGCCATGGCAGCAGGCTCCAGTGTCGTGAAGGAGGAGGTGGAGAGAAGAATGCGGGCGCGCTCTCGTGCGGCCCGCGCGCGGGGCCGTGGTGCTCAGGCGGCAGGACAGATGGCGCTGGCGAGGCGGCACAGGTCGACGTGCAGCCGCGCCACGAGCAGCAGCCTGCCGGGCGTCTCGATGCTCACGTCGTGGGAAACCATGCGGTCATGTTAACGATTCCCGGTCCCCCGTTTGGAGTGTGATCCCGCATCGTGGACGTCTGCCGCTCACATAGTGGTCAGTAGGCGGCTACGACCTGCACTTCTTCCTCCGTGATCACGCCTTCGACGATCCGGTACGAGCGGAACTGGAACTCGCCGAGGCCGTCGGTGTCGGCCGTGGAGACCAGGACGTAGTGGGCGCCGGGCTCGTTCGCGTACGTGACGTCCGTGCGGGAGGGGTAGGCCTCGGTCGCGGTGTGCGAGTGGTAGACGATCACGGGCTCCTCGTCCCGGTCGTCGAGCTCGCGGTAGAGCTTCAGGAGGTCCTTCGAGTCGAACTCGTAGAACGTGGGCGAGCGGGCCGCGTTGAGCATCGGGATGAACCGCTCGGGCCGGCCGGTGCCCGCCGGGCCGGCCACGACGCCGCACGCCTCGTCGGGGTGGTCCTTGCGGGCGTGTTCGACGATCTGGTCGTACAGGGCCTGGGTGAGGGTCAGCATGGGGCTCAGGATAAGCAGACGGGCCCTCCCGTACCGAGGTGTGGTACGGAAGGGCCCGCATGGTGGACACGAGGTCCGCAGGAGCGCGGTTCCCGGCGGTGACAGGCGGCCGGGAGCCGGTCCGTTACGAGGAGGCCGAGGTCTTCTCGAACGCGGCGCCGCTGGGGTTGCGGGCCTTGAGGACGAGGTAGGACACGCCGAGGATCAGGCCCCACAGCGGGGCGCAGTACAGCGAGACGCGGGAGTCCTTGTCGAGGCCCATCATCACGATGACCATGCCGATGAACGCCAGCGAGAAGTAGCTGGTGTACGGCGCGCCCGGGGTCCGGAAGGTCGACTGGGGCAGTTCGCCGCGGTCGGCCTTGGCGCGGTAGCGGATCTGGCAGACCAGGATGACGATCCAGGCCCACATGCCGGAGATGGTGGCGAAGGAGACGACGTAGTCGAAGGCCTTGCCGGGGGCGACGTAGTTGATCCAGACGCCGACGAGCATGAGGGCGGCGGAGAAGGTGGTGCCGACCAGCGGGGTGCCGGTCTTGGTCAGCTTGGTGAAGAACTTCGGGCCCTGGCCGTTGAGCGCCAGGTCGCGCAGCATGCGGCCGGTGGAGTACATGCCCGAGTTGCAGGAGGACAGGGCGGCGGTCAGCACGACGAAGTTGACGATCGCGGCGCCGACGCCCAGGCCCATCTTCTCGAAGGCGAGGACGAAGGGGCTCTCGCCGGCCTTGAAGTTCGACCACGGGATGACCGACATGATCATGATGAGCGCGCCGACGTAGAAGACGGCGATGCGCCACGGCACGGTGTTGATGGCCTTGGGCAGGGTCTTCGCGGGGTCCTTGGACTCGCCGGCGGTGACGCCGACCAGCTCGACCGCGAGGAAGGCGAAGACGACGATCTGCAGGGTCATCAGCGTCTCGCCGATGCCGTTGGGGAAGAAGCCGCGGTCGTTCCAGAGGTTGGAGACGGAGGCTCCGGCGGCGGCGTCGGAGAAGCCGACGGTGAGGATGCCGGCGCAGATCAGGATCATGCCGACGATGGCGGTGACCTTGACCATGGAGAACCAGAACTCCAGCTCGCCGAAGAGCTTCACGGAGATCAGGTTGGCGGCGTAGAGGATGACCGTGAAGATCAGCGCGTAGGCCCACTGCGGGAAGCTGTCGTGCGTCCAGTACGACATGTACTTCGCGGCGGCGGTGACCTCGGTGATGCCGGTGACCACCCAGAACAGCCAGTAGGTCCAGCCGGTGGCGTAACCCCAGAACGGGCCGAGGAACTCGCGGGCGTAGTCGGAGAAGGAGCCCGAGACGGGGCGGTACATGAGCAGCTCGCCCAGGGCCCGCATGATGAAGAAGATGACCAGGCCGACGATGGCGTAGGCCAGGATCAGGCTGGGCCCGGCCTTCGAGATCGCCTTGCCCGCGCCCAGGAACAGGCCGGTGCCGATGGCCCCGCCGATCGCGATCATCTGGATCTGGCGGGCGCCGAGCGCGCGGTGGTAACCCTCGCCGTCGCCCTCGCCCTGCGCGCCCTCGCCGGGCGTCCTGTCGTGCTGTTCGACCTGCACAGAGGTCATGTTTGGTGCGCCTTTCTCCACGCCGACCCGCGCCTTGGACGGCTGCGGATCGGGTCCTCGATCCCCCCGGATACGGATGGAGTTGCACCCGGCGGTCAGCCGGTTCGAGCGGGCCGGGGGACATGGGTGGCGTCCCGGCGGCGGTCGTGAAGATTTATCACGCGCTTAGGGGCGGAGGAAGGGGCGAAATACGACGCAGGGAGGGTTTATATCGGGACATATGGCCGGAAACAGATCAGATCACCGCATGGCGGTGATCTGATCGTTATCCGGATTTGAGCGTCCGCTGAGCGAACGATGTGCGCGCTTGAGGGTCCTCAGAGCGTTCTCAGAGGGTTTCGATGAGGGTTTCCTGCAGGCCGCCGAGCCAGAGGTAGGCCATCACCATCGGCTTGCGCGGGTCGTCGTCCGGCAGCCGGTAGAACTCCCCGCTCTGCTCGTCCTCGGTGATCTCCAGCCGGGCCGCGATGGTCAGCCGCAGGTCGTTGAGGGCGCCGAGCCAGCGCAGCGGCAGCTCCCCGGCCAGCTCCAGCACCGCCGCGCCGTCGCCGGCCGGGGTGAGCGCGTCGAGGCTGCGCACGACGGCCAGCGCGTCCTCCCGCTTGCGGGTGCGCAGGTCGGTCTCGGTGAAGCGGCGGAACTCCGCCGAGCGGGCCCGCAGCTCCTCCGGGTCCTCGCCGGGCGCCGCGCCGGGGCCCCCGTACGCGTCGGGGAACAGCCGGGCCAGCGCCGGGTCGGACGGGGGCTCGGTGGGCCCCTCGGCGGCGAACAGCACCGCGAGGGGGTCGGCGTCCTCGGCGGGCTCCGGCTCGCCGGGGCCGATCAGCTCCAGCAGCTGCACCGCGAGGGAGCGCAGGATGGAGATCTCGATCTCGTCCAGCGCGACGGCGGCCCCGCCGCCCTTCAGGGGCTCGAACACGCCGCCCATCAGTTGCGGTCCTGCGAGAGGGTCGCCCAGAGCCCGTAGCCGTGCATGGCCTGCACGTCGCGCTCCATCTCCTCGCGGGTGCCGCTGGAGACGACCGCCCGACCCTTGTTGTGGACGTCGAGCATCAGCCTGGTCGCCTTGTCCTTGGGGTAGCCGAAGTACGCCTGGAACACGTACGTCACGTAGCTCATGAGGTTGACCGGGTCGTTGTGGACCAGGGTCACCCAGGGGACGTCGGGTTCCGGGACCGCGAAGGTCTCCTCTGCCGATTCGGTCCGTTCGATCTCAATCGGAGCAACACTCACTCGTCCCATGCTGCCACTGCGGCAGGCCCGTCGCACAAACGGGCCCCCTCCCGGGACGGCCCCTCCCCTACATCTCGTCACTTTGACGAAATGTGCGCTAGCATCCGTGCCATGAACCCTGCGGACCTGGGCCTGCCGGTGGACGTGCCGTCGACAGCGCTCTTCACGGACCATTACGAGCTCACGATGCTGCAGGCCGCGCTGGCCAACGGCACGGCGGACCGGCGCTCCGTCTTCGAGGTCTTCACCCGGCGGCTGCCCGAGGGGCGGCGCTACGGGGTGCTGGCGGGGACCGGGCGCGTCCTGGACGCCGTGGAGAACTTCCGTTTCGACGGAGCGGTGCTGGAGTTCCTGCGGGAGCGGGCCGTCGTCGACATGCGGACGCTGGACTGGCTGGCCTCGTACCGCTTCTCGGGTGACATCTGGGGCTACCCGGAGGGGGAGGTCTACTTCCCCGGGTCGCCGGTGCTGCGGGTCGAGGGCAGCTTCGCCGAGTGCGTGCTGCTGGAGACGGTCATACTGTCGATCCTCAACCACGACTCGGCCATCGCGGCGGCCGCGTCCCGGATGGCCTCGGCGGCGGGCGGGCGGCCGCTGATCGAGATGGGCGCGCGCCGCACCCACGAGCTGGCGGCGGTCGCCGCCTCGCGGGCCGCGTACGTGGGCGGCTTCACCTCCACCTCCGACCTGGCGGCCGGCTTCCGGTACGGGATCCCGACGGTCGGCACCAGCGCGCACGCCTTCACGCTGCTGCACGACACCGAGCGGGACGCCTTCACCGCGCAGGTGGCCTCGCTGGGCTCCGGGACCACCCTGCTGGTGGACACCTACGACGTCGCGGAGGCCGTCCGCACGGCGGTGGAGGTCGCCGGGACGGGGCTGGGCGCGGTCCGGATCGACTCCGGCGACCTGCTGCTGGTCGCCCACCGGGTGCGGCAGCAGCTGGACGAGCTGGGGGCGACGGACACGCGGATCGTGGTCACCTCCGACCTGGACGAGTACGCCATCGCCTCGCTGGCGGCGGCGCCGGTGGACGCGTACGGGGTGGGCACGCAGCTGGTGACGGGCAGCGGGCACCCGACGTGCTCGATGGTCTACAAGCTGGTCGCGCGGGCGGAGTCGGCGGACCCGAAGGCTCCGCTGGTCCCGGTGGCGAAGAAGTCCTCCGGGGGGAAGACCTCGATCGGCGGCCGCAAGTGGGCGGCGCGGCGGCTGGACGCGGAGGGCGTCGCCGAGGCCGAGGTGGTCGGGACCGGGCCGGTCCCGACGGCCCTGGCGGACCGGCAGCTGCTGGTCCAGCTGGTCAAGGCGGGCGAGGTGGTGGCCCGCGAGCCCCTGGACGCGGCCCGCACCCGCCACGAGCGCGCCCGCGCGGGCCTGCCGCTGTCCGCGACGCAGCTGTCCCGGGGCGAACCGGTGATCCCGACGGAGTACGCGTAGCCGTCGCCTTCCCCCGACGACTCCACCCCGACCCGCCGTGCCCCGGGGCCGGGGCGGGGCGGGTCGCCGTCGGACGCCGCCTGCGGGCCGTGGCCGCGGCGCGGAACGGGATCCCCTAGCCGCCCTTCACCCGTTCTCTGGGCCTCCGCCCCAGACCCAGCGCCTCAATCTCCCCCGGCTACCGCCGGGGGAGGTCAAGCGCACCGGGCGCGGAACGGGGGCTGGGGCGGGGGCCCAGTTTCGGGAAGGGGCGGGGTGGGGGATGAGCACCCGCAGGGCCCGACGCGCCGTACCGCCAGACCATCCACACCGAGCCGAAGGGCACGCGACATGCACCGCGCACTGATCGTCGTCGACGTACAGAACGACTTCTGCGAAGGCGGCAGCCTCGCGGTCACCGGCGGCGCCGACGTCGCCGCCGCGATCACCGAGCTGATCGGGAACGCCACGGCCGGCTACCGGCACGTCGTGGCCACGCGCGACCACCACATCGACCCCGGCCCGCACTTCGCCCTCCCCCCGGCGGAGCCGGACTACGAGAGCTCCTGGCCCGCGCACTGCGTCGCCGGGACCGAGGGCGTCGGGTTCCACCCGAACTTCGCGCCCGCCGTCGCCTCCGGGGCGGTCGCCGCCGTCTTCGACAAGGGGGCGTACGAGGCCGCGTACAGCGGTTTCGAGGGCACGGACGAGAACGGCTCCGGCCTCGCCCGGTGGCTGCGCGAGCGGCACGTCGCCGAGGTGGACGTCGTCGGCATCGCCACCGACCACTGCGTCCGCGCCACCGCCCTCGACGCCGCCCGCGAGGGCTTCACGACCCGCGTCCTGCTCGACCTGACGGCCGCCGTGGCCCCCCACACCACCGAGAAGGCCCTGGAGGACCTCCGGGCGGCCGGGGTGACCCTCGTCGGCACCGTGGGCGGCCCCGCCCGCGACTGACCCGGCCCGCCCCCGCTAGTGCCCCAGCAGGGCCCGGATCGGGTGCCAGAGTTCCGTCGTGCCGTCCGGGGCGCCGCGCCACAGGAGGCCGTCCGGGTGGTGGAGGACCGCCGTGATCTCGTCCGGGGTCGGGGGGTGGGCGTTGCCCCGGAGGTACACCGCCCGCATGCCGAGGTTCCGCAGCCTGGTCAGGGCGCGGGCCCGGTTCGCGGCGTGGACGAGGACGCGGACGTTCCCGGCTTCCCCGCACGGCCTCGGCAGCGTCAGCGCGACCACCACGCTGCCGCCCGGCAGTCTGACGAAACCTCCACCTGGCATGATCTCCAGCTCCCCCGTCAATAAGAACAGTCGTCCGTGCATCTAAACGCGATCGGCCGCCGCCCGCTAGAGGGCGACGGCCGATCATGCTTTGACCTGGGGGTTTATCCCATTACTTGCCCGAGGGGCCGACCTCGATCGTCATCTGGAGGCCGTCGTAGGTCTCCTTCGCGATCTTGATCTTGGTGTTGGTGTCAGCGACCTTCACCGAACCGGTCGGGTTCTCGTCGTAGTAGTACTTGCCCTTGTGGTCGTCGAAGACCAGGTTGGCCGGCTTCGGCTTGACGAAGAGCGACTCGCCGTTCTTGTGCAGGGTGAACGCGTCCGTCGAGTAGGCGCTGAACGGGGCGTCGTACGGCTGGATCTTGTTGCGGAGCAGCGTGCCGTCCGCCCACTTCATCGGCTTGGCGTTGGCGTCGATCGGCAGGATCAGACCCGAGCCGGGGTGCTGGCTCGTGTTGTTGTCCTTCTGCGACTTGTCCCACAGCCAGATCAGCAGACCGTCCTGGTACGGGTAGTGCTCGACCCAGTTCGGCTTCGAGTTGGCCCAGCCGAAGTTGTACGGGCCCACCTTGAGGGTGTGGTCGTACGAGACGTAGCGGCGGTTCTCGGCGATGTAGTACTGCGGGTACTCCTTGGTGAAGCCCGCGCCGACCCGCTGGAAGCCCTTGGCGGTCCAGCCGTTGTCACCGTTCTCCGCACCGTCGGCCAGCAGCGTCGCGCCGTCCGCGGTCAGGGTGATGGCGTCGGCCGTGAAGCCCTTGCCGCCCGCGCCGCCGTCCGTCTGGTAGCGGAAGCGGAGGTCGACCTTCTTGCCCGCGTAGGCGTCGAGCGGGAAGTTCAGGGACTTCCAGGCGCCGGAGACGCCGGTCAGCGAGGGGGCGCCGGAGGCGTCGGCCGGGATGGCCGCACCGTCGGCGGTGCCGGCGAGGGCGGTCCAGGTGGCGCCGCCGTCCGTGGACACCTCGGTGTAGAGGAAGTCGTAGTCCTTCTCGATGTCCCACCAGCCCTTGAGGGAGAGGGCCGCGGACTTCTTGCCCGTCAGGTCGACGGAGCGCGTCAGGGTGTTCTTGAGGTCGTCACCCATCTGGCTCCACCACTGCGAGGAACCCTCGGCGGGAGCGACGATGTCGGTCTTGACCTGCTTCTTCGGCAGCTCGACGACCAGCGCCTGCTTGTCCTTGGTGTTGTACTCCGAGACGCCCAGCTTGTGCGTGGACTTCGTCGCGGCCTTGGCCGTGTCGTAGTTCAGCCAGCCCAGCTGGAGCTTGTCCCAGGCGGTCATGTCGCCCGGGAGGTCGCCTATGGAGTCCTTGCCCTCGCCGAGCCAGGAGCCCGCCGACATCAGGGACCAGAAACCGACCGAGTTCTCGCCGCCACCGGAGGTGTCGTAGAGGTCCGGCAGACCGAGGTCGTGGCCGTACTCGTGCGCGAAGACGCCGAGGCCGCCGTTCTCCGGCTGCATCGTGTAGTCGCCGACCCACATGCCGGTGTCGCCGATCTGGGTGCCGCCGGCCTTGTTGTTGGCCGGGCCGGTCTTGCCGACATTCGTGCCGTAGGCGTACCAGCGGTGCGCCCACAGCGCGTTGGTGCCCTGCACGCCACCGCCGGCCGACTCGTCCTCGCCCGCGTGGACGATCTGGAAGTGGTCGATGTAGCCGTCGGGCTCGTTGAAGTTGCCGTTGCCGTTGTAGTCGTTGCGGTCCCACTGGTCGTACTGGGACAGCGTCGCCTTGATCTCGGCGTCGGTCTTGCCGGCCTTCTTCTGGAGCTCCGCCCACGCGTTGACGCCGTCCCTGACGAGGTCCCACACGTTGGAGCAGTTGGTCTGGCCGCAGTAGTTCGAGCCGTAACGGGCCTCGTTCCACGGGACCTTGACCCAGTCGGTGACCTGGCCGTCGACCGAGTAGCGGCCCGAGGAGGTCTTCTCGTAGTAGGTCTTCAGCGAGTTCTTGCCCTGGCCGGTACCGAAGTACAGGTCCTGGAAGTAGTCGCGGCTGAAGTCCTTGCGCCAGGCGGTGCTGTTGTTGTCCGCGCGGTTGGGCTGCGCGATCTGGTTGTGCAGCGGGCCGGGCGTGCCCCCGTACTTGGGCTGCGGCGGCTTCGGGCCGTCCGGGCCGTCCGGGTCGTACATGGTCGTGTTGTCGACCTGGTCGCCGAAGTCGACGAGGATCGTGAAGATCTTGTCGGTCTTCTCACGGCCGAGCTCGACGTACTTCTTGTCGTCGAGCTTGACGACCTTCGAGGCGCCGCGCTGCTCGACCTGCTTCTTGCCCGCCAGCACCTGGTCGAGGGCAGCCTCGCGCTCCTGCGCCTGCTGCTTGCTGAACGGGGTCTCCAGGTCGTGCTTGACCTTCTCCTGGGCAGGAGCGGTCGGGTCCTGCTTCCCGGAGGCGGGTACGTCGCCCCAACTGGTGTTGGCCTGGGCCGTGGTGAACATGGCGCCCGTGGCGGCGGTGGCCACCATGGTCACGCCGACTGCGGCGGCGCGCAGCGCGCGACGCCTTGCGGAGTTGCCGGTCACTTGATGTCGTTCCCCTCCCGCGGCCGCGGGCGTTGGTCGGAACGTCTCCATAGGAGCGGGGGGTTCCGCGCGGCGCGCGTCTCAAGTGACGACATTTGACCGGAGAGTCTAAAGAAAAGACAGACCTTGACTTCTTCCTTACAACTGCACTATGCGGTCAGCGAGTTCCGCTATTCGGACGTTTGGAGTCATCGGGGCCTTCCGGGGCGAAGGGAGTCCCGGATGCCGGAATCCCGTCCGCTTGCGACCCGGTTTGTGACGCCGGTCCGTGACCCCGTGCGCCCCTCGTGCTCCGGCCTCGTGGGTAAGGTCACGCTTACTTCTGGCCTTCCTCGGGCATCCCGTCGTATGGGCCACTCGACGCGCGCGACCGTCGAGCGGACTCCGAGCCGACGTACCCACGCACCTCCCGCCTCCGAGGACGGAACACGTCATGCCGCGTCCGACTGCCGCACAGCTCGCCTACGGCTCCGCCACCGTCGTCGTGTCGACGATCGCCATGCTGCTGCTCTCGCAGACGAGCACCGGGATCGGGGTCGCGGTCATCTCCGCCGCCGCGCTGGCCCTCGGGCTGCTGGTCGCCCTCACGGTGCCGCTCCCGCGCCGCCGGGGCCGGCACGCCGCCGTACGGGGCGGCCGGCCGGACGTGGCCGCCGCGGCCTCGGCGCCGGGCGTGGACGGGTCGTCCGGTTCCGGGGCCGGTTACGGTTCCGGGGCCGGTTCCGGTTCCGGTTCCGGGGCCCGGGTGCCGGAGCCGCGAACGGCCCCGGCGGAGCACTCCGTCCACCACTGAGCCCTCCCGCGGGACGCGGGCGGCCACGCCTGCGCGGACGCGGACGCGCGCGGACGGCCGGCCCCGGGCGGGGCCGGCCGTCCG